>JAFZFO010000069.1 GCA_017555845.1 Bacteroidaceae bacterium
AGGAGATGGACAAGACTTTGCGCATGTACGAGATCTATCCACAGGGTGCTACATCGTTCACAGAGTACGATGACGACGGTGTGACAGAGCTCTACCGTGCAGGCCAGTTCACCACTACTCTCATTGAGCAGAACTGCGATGCCAAGGGCAACGTGACCGTTACAATCAACCCTACAGAGGGTGACTTCGACGGTTTCGTGAAGGAGAAGACCACAATCTTCAATGTCAACGCAAGCGCACAGCCAAAGAAGGTTGCAGCAAAGGTTGGCGGCAAGAGCGTGAAGCTTGCACAGGCAAACTCTATCGAGGAGTTCAACAACGGCGAGAACGTATGGTTCTACGATGCACAGCCTAACCTCAACCGTTTCGCTACAAAGGGCAGCGAGTTCGAGAAGGTTGACATGACAAAGAACCCTGTAATCATGGTCAAGCTCGCCAAGAGCGACGTTACAGCAGCTGCAACAGTACTCAGCATCAAGGGCTTTGAGATGAACATCGCAAGCAGCCTGTTTGCAAACGAGGGTGCACTTGAGGCTCCAAAGGCAACAGTCGCCGATGAGAACTGCCAGGCATACACAATCACTCCATCATGGAACGCTGTTGAGAATGCCGACTACTATGAGGTTCTCTTTGACGGCCGCGTATACAGCACAATCAAGGGCACAAGCCTGTTGTTCGAGGACTTGAAGCCTGTTACCGACTACACATTCGCAGTACGCGCAGTGAACAAGAGCGGCGTATCGGAATGGAGCGAGATTAAGGCAACTACAAAGAGCAACCCACTTGAGTGGGCACTCACAGGCGTTACAGCAACAACAAGCTGTCCTAACCAGGGTGGCCAGGGCACCGACAAGTTCTTCGACTTTGACGAGGGCAGCAACTGGCACACAAAGTGGAGCGCATCGGCTGTTCCATTCGAGATGACAATTGACCTCAACGGTCTTTCAACACTCGACGAGCTGCACTACCTGTGCCGCGAGGATGGCGGTAACGGTACCATCACAAAGGCTACATTCTGCTACAGCACCAACAAGGAGCAGTGGAGCGAGCCTGTAGCTGTGAACTGGGCACGCAACGGCGAGACAAAGGTGTTCAAGTTCGAGGGCAACCCAAGCGCACGCTACATCAAGATGCACGTGACCGAGGGTGTAGGCAACTACGGTTCAGGCCGCGAGATGTACATCTTCAAGGTTGCAGGCAGCGAGACATACCTCTCGGGCGACATCAACAAGGACAAGAAGGTTGACGAGAACGACCTCACATCATACCTCAACTACACAGGCTTGCGCAAGAGCGACAGCGACTTCGACTACATCAGCATTGGCGACATCAACGAGAACGGTCTCATCGATGCTTATGATATCTCAGTTGCAGCAACACGCATCGGCGACGGCGTATACGAGCGTCCGGAGAACACTGTAGCCGGCAGCCTCACAATCGCAGCCGACAAGAAGAGCTACAAGGCCGGCGAGGAGGTTGTAATCACAATCAGCGGAAAGGACCTTGCAAACGTGAACGCGTTCAGCCTTGCATTGCCATACGATGCTACAGAGTATGAGTACGTGGGCATTGAGGCGTTGAACACCGGCAGCATGGCAAACTACAGCAAGAACCGCATGCACGGTAACGGCGAGACTGCTGTTTACCCAACCTTCATCAACGAGGGCAACCAGGGTACAATGGGCGGCAACGGCGAGCTTGTAAAGGTTACCTTGAAGGCGAAGAAGAACGTCAAGTTCAACATCAAGGCTGTTGACGGCATCATCGTTGACAAGCACCTGAACACAGTGAAGTTCTGATTGGAACCCTACTGATATCCAACCATATCTCCGCTCTTGAACAAGGGCGGAGATATTTTTATCCCCAAGGTCAAGATTTCCGCCGCAAGCAGCGGTAATATTCTAATATAAATCACTATCTTCGCAAGAAATTATACACTCCACAGAATGACCTTCCAATACAACGGCATAAACATCAACATTACCAGGCAGGGCAACGGCGAGCCGGTGTTCCTGTTGCACGGTTGGGGATGCACAGGAGAGATATTCAAACATATCAACGACGTGCTCTCTACCGCATACACCACATACAGTTTCGACTTCCCCGGCTTTGGAGCATCGCAGGAGCCTACAAGCGTCTGGGGTGTGGAGGAGTACACTTGTATGGTGGAGCAGTTTGCAAAGACTCACGGCATTGAACGCCCGGCACTCATGGGACACTCCTTTGGTGGCCGCGTGAGCATTGTCTATGCATCGCGCAACGAGGTAAGCCGCGTGGTATTGGTGGATGCTGCCGGCATAAAGCCCAAGCGCCCATTCAAATACTACTGGAAGGTATACACTTTCAAGGCCATGAAATGGATGTGCAACACCTTCTTGCCAAAAGCCAAGGCGCAGGCCATCATTGACAAGCGCCGCAAGGGAGCCGGCTCAAGCGACTACAACAACGCATCGCCAATGATGCGCGCCATACTCTCAAAGGTGGTAAACGAAGATCTGAAGCATCTGATGCCGGCCATAAAAGCCCCCACCCTGCTCTTTTGGGGAAACATGGACACCGCTACCCCACTAAGCGATGCCAAGACAATGGAAAAACTGATCCCCGATGCAGGACTTGTTGTAGCACACGGCACGGGACACTTCTCATTCCTTGAGAACCCGGGACTTTTTACCGCAGTAATAAAGAATTTCTTCAAAATAGACTGAAATGGACCATTTTACAATAAAATATGCCATTGTGGCAATGCTGTTCTTTCTGATGATTGCCAAGTACGACATCCACATGTTCCAGCTTGCATCGTACCGCAACAGCCGCTATTTCCGTTGGCTTGCGCCGAACAACATCATTTCCATCAAGCGCCTTTTCGCAGTGGCAATGCTTGCCGCAGCGTTCATTCCCGGCTACTTTGGCAGCAGTTTCGCTACAGGCGTCACAGCCGCCGCATGGTTCTACTGCTTCAGCGAGAAGTTCAAGACACCATTGGTGTACACAATGCGCGTAAAACGCCTGTTTGCAACCAACATCATACTGTTTGCCATCATAGCAACACTTGCCGTGCTCTTTGCCGGCACATGGGCAATGGCTATCATAGGCGCAGCGCTCGTGTTCTCAAACTTCATCATGTTGCTTGCCAACATTGTGAACACACCCATTGAGAAAGCCATCAACCGCCACTACTACAACGATGCCAAGCGCATCATTGAGAGCAACAGGAATCTCATTGTCATTGGCGTTACCGGCAGCTTTGGAAAGACAAGCACCAAGAACTACCTTGCGAGCGTGCTTGCCGAGAAATACAATGTCCTTGTAACACCGGGCAACTTCAACACCCTGCTTGGCGTGATACGCACCATACGCGAACATCTGCGTCCATACCACCAGGTATTCATCGTGGAGATGGGAGCAAAGCAGACAAATGACATCAAGGAGATATGCGACCTTGTGCACCCCACGATTGGTATCGTCACCGCAGTGGGCGAGATGCACCTGGAGACATTCAAGACCGTAGAGAACATACAGAACACAAAGTTCGAGCTCATAAACTCACTGCCTGCAGACGGTTTGGGAGTAATAAACAACGACTCGCAGTACATCAGCAACTACAATGGCATAACAAGCCAGTGCAAGCTCATACGCTATGCTGTTGAGGGCAACGGCGAGTACAAGGCAAGCGATGTGAAATATGGCGCAAACGGCGTTTCGTTCACACTGAACGGTGGCGAGCAGTTCAACAGCCGCCTGTTGGGTGCGGGCAACCTGCTCAACATACTGGCAGCCACAGCTGTGGCCGACCATCTTGGCGTGCCTGTGAACAAGCAGAAGAATGCCATTGCACGCCTGCAGCCGGTTGAGCACCGCCTGTCGATGAAGGTATCGAACGGCATCACAGTGCTCGACGATGCATACAACTCAAACCCACAGGGCGCAAAGATGGCACTTGGCGTGCTCAAGGGCTTTACCGTTGCCCAGGGCAACAAGCGCATTGTCATCACTCCCGGATTTGTGGAGATGGGTACACGCCAGGCCGAGGCAAACAAGGAACTTGGCCGCACGATTGCCGAGAGTTGCGACTACGCGATTGTGGTAAACGCTACCAACCGCGATGCCATAAAGAGCGGAATTGATGAAGGCGGAATGAGCGAGGAGAACTACTTCCTTGCCGACTCGCTGAACCATGCCCATGCACGCCTTGCCCAGATACTGAAAGCAGGCGACGTGGTGCTTTACGAAAACGATTTACCTGATAACTTCAAGTAAATTGCACAACCAATGGGCAGACCGATGTGTCCGCTCAAAGAGACAAAGAACTAAAACAAAAAAACAACATAACACAATGAAGACAAACGTAGGAGTTGTTTTTGGCGGTCGCTCCGTCGAGAACGAGATTTCAGTTATCACAGCCAACCAGGCTATGGCTGCAATGGACAGAGAGAAATATGACATCACCCCCATATACATAACCAAAGAGGGCAAATGGTACACCGGCGAGGCACTGCTCAACGTTGCCAACTACCGCGATCCGAAGAAGCTCCTCTCAATGTGTGAGGAGGTATACATGAAGCCCATCTACGGCGACACCAACCTCTACCGCACCAAAAAGGGTCTGTTCCAGAAGGATGTAGTGACAAGACTCGATGTTGTTCTGCCTGCACTGCACGGCACAAACTGCGAGGATGGTACATTCCAGGGCGTCATGGAGTTCTCGGGCATCCCTTACACAGGCTGCAACACTCTCGCATCGGCCAACGGCATGGACAAGATTACAATGAAGATGATTCTCAAGGAGTGTGGCATTCCTGTAATCGACTACTATTGGTTCAGCGACAAGGAGTGGAGCGACAAGCAGGACGAGACCGTTGCCGGCATTGAGGCAAAGTTGGGCTACCCTGTTATTGTGAAACCTGCAAACAGCGGTTCAAGCGTGGGTATTCGCGCAGCACACAACCGCGAGGAGTTGCTCGATGCCGTTGACTATGCAATATCATTCACAAGCCGCGTCATCATCGAGAAGTATGTACAGAAGCTCAAGGAGGTAAACTGTGCCGTGCTCGGCAACTACTACGAGTGCCAGCCATCAGTCTGCGAGGTTCCTGTACGTAGCGGCGAGATCCTCTCTTACCAGGACAAGTACATGAACGGTGGCGGCAAGCAGTCACAGGGCATGCAGTCTACAGTACGCGAGATCCCTGCCAACCTTCCAAAGGAGAGCACCGATTTCATCCAGAAGGCTGCTTGCGACACATTCCGCGCACTCTCATGCGACGGCGTTGCACGCATCGACTTCATCATTGACGAGGCAACCGGCGACATCTTCGTAAACGAGATCAACACCATCCCCGGTTCACTCTCATTCTATCTTTGGGAGTACAGCGGCATCAACTTCACAGCCCTCATTGACAAGCTCATTGAGATTGCATTCCGCCGCAAGCAGGATGCAGGCTTCAAAGCCGTGAACTATGGCGAGAACATCTTTGCAGCAAAGAGCACCGGCGGTGCAAAGACCGGCGGCAAGCTTGGTGGCGACAAGTTCGGTGCCAAGATGTAATATAACTACCATTGTAGGGGCAGGCCGGTGTGTCTGCCCTTTTTAAACTCCTTTTTGCCTTTACGCCCATTGGGGCCTTATAAACAAAAAAACATGAAACGCCTATTCTCACTCCTTATGGCACTGCTGTTCACAGCGTCCATTTTTGCCGGGGAAGAGGAGATAACCCTCAATACCCAAACAGGCGACATACACGGCAAGCTTATGCTCCCCGAGAGCAACACCCCTTGCCCTGTGGTAATAATCATTGCCGGCAGTGGCCCCACTGACATGGACGGCAACAGCATCGGCACAGGATTGACAAACAACTCACTGCTCTACCTCGCCAGGGAGCTTGCAGCCAATGGCATAGCAAGCGTACGCTACGACAAGCGCGGCATTGGCAAAAGCAGTGCAGCCGGAACGAAAGAGGAGGAGCTCCGTTTCGACCATTATATTGATGATGCAGCGGCGTGGGCCGACAAGCTTGCCGGCGACGCACGTTTCAGCAAGGTTGTCATTGCCGGACACAGCGAGGGCTCTCTCATTGGAATGGTTGCAGCAAAGCGCAACAAGGCAGTGAAGGGATATGTCTCAATTTCGGGTTGCGGAAGCCCCGCATATGAAATTCTTGAAAAGCAGTTGCAGAGCCAGCCGGCACAGATACAGAAGGAGTCGGCCGAGATATGCAAGGAGCTGCGTGAGGGACGTACCGTAGCACAAGTACCGTTCTACCTCGCGGCACTCTACCGCCAGAGCGTACAGCCCTACCTCATCTCATGGTTCGCCTATAACCCTGCCGTAGAGATTGCCAAACTCAATATTCCCGTACTCATACTGCAGGGCGACAAGGACATTCAGGTGGGCGTTGAGGAGGCCGAAAAGCTGCACGCCGCACACCCGTCATCATCACTATATATAATAAAGGAGATGAACCACGTGCTCAAGCATTGCGACACCATGCAGCAGATGGCGCAGTTGGCAACATACAGCAAACCGGAACTGCCCATCAAGCCCGAACTCGTTTCACACATCGTTGAATTTGTAAATGAGTGACAAGTCCGCCTTTTAGCCCTTTATGCCTTTTTAGACATTTGTGCATTGAGATAATAGCAGAATAGGAACGCAACGGCGTTCCTATTCTGCTATTATTATAGTATCTATTATCTTACTTAGACAATTCCAACATTCTTATGATAGGTTTCTTTGCCTCGGTGCGCAGCTCCTCATCGAGCTCAACTATAGGCCACTCATATTTGAGCGTATTGTACAGTTTCTCAAGTGTATTCAGGCGCATGTAGCCACATTCATTGCAAGCACATGGGCCAGTTGATGGTGGAACAGGCAAGAACACCTTGTCGGGGCAACGCTTCATCATCTCGTGCAGGATACCACTCTCGGTTGCAACGATGAATTCAGTAGCCTCATCATTCTGCGCAAATGTCAGGATGGCAGCTGTTGAACCGATGAAATCGGCAAGTGCAAGAACACCGCTCTTACATTCGGGATGCGCAAGCACCTTTGCAGCAGGATGGGCAGCCTTCAGTTCCACGATCTTCTCAATTGAGAACTGCTCATGAACATGGCAACCACCGTTCCACAACAGCATGTTACGGCCTGTGACAGCATTGAGATATCCACCAAGGTTCTTGTCGGGGGCAAAGATAATCTTCTCATCTTTTGGGAAGCTCTCGACAATGGCACGTGCATTGGTTGATGTAACCACTATGTCGGTATGCGCCTTTACGGCTGCCGAAGTGTTCACATAAGCCACCACCTTGTGATCGGGGTGCAATGCCTTGAACTTTGCGAGTTCCTCGGCCGGGCAGCTCTCGGCAAGCGAACAACCTGCATTAAGATCGGGGATAAGCACCTTCTTGTCGGGAGAGAGTATCTTGTTTGTCTCGGCCATGAAGTGCACGCCGCACATTACCAGAATATCGGCAGTAGTCTTTTCGGCAATCTGCGCGAGAGCAAGACTATCGCCCACAAAATCAGCAACATCCTGTATTGTACCGTCGGTATAATAGTGCGCAAGCACAACCGCGTTCTTCTCCTCGCACAAACGGCGTATCTCGGTTTTCAGGTCCAAGCCTTCAGGGATAGCCTCATCAATGTATCCCTTCTCAATCCATTCCTGTCTTATCATAATTGTAACAATTTACATGTTTACTTTGGCGAAGATAATAAAAAACCATCGAATGTATTGTACATTCAATGGTTTTTTATTGTCGTTGTGTGGAGTTACTTGTCCCACAAGCTACCCCATCCGGTACGTTCATTGGAAGATTCGCTGGTATTTCCGCTCAAATTCCTGTTTTCCCATCTTGGCGCTGATGCTGCCAACATGTTGACTGTTCCAAACTCTACAACAACCATCTCCGGTTTCAAATACACTTTCTTCATAAAAAACATCCTCTATTTACGGAGTGCATTACTCCTGTATGTTAACATGACTGTCCTATAGTCGACCTATGTATAACATCCGAGAATGCGGATTTGTTTTCAAGAAAGTGTCTTGAAATGAAATTTTCAGTGAATGGATGCAGGTTTCACTTCTTCCTGCACTTCAAATCCACATACAACGCAATGGGCAGCAAAACCACCAAGGGCAAGAGCGCACACCACTCGGGTATGGGACGGAAAACATATTCCAGTACAAGGAAAACCGCCAGAAGGAAGAATATAAGCGCAAAGAATGGGCGGGCGCGCCCGGCGTCATACTCGCGGTACTTCACGAACTTGAGTTTGCCATCCTTGAAGACCATCCTGTACTTTGCCATAATCTTGTCGGCCTTGCCCATGAGCACTACCACGGCAAACGCCACAAGCACAAAGGCTACTGAATAATTCAACAATCCTTCCATAAATTACTTCTTTTCATTCACATTTTCATCTACGGCATCATCTGCAACCTTAAAGCGACCCGTTTTTTTAAGCGCATCGGTTATCAGCCACTCAAGCTGTCCGTTGACACTGCGGAACTCGTCGGCAGCCCATTTTTCGAGCGCCGACATAGTTTCACCATTGATCCTCAATACAAAAGACTTCTTATCTTTTGCCATACATTGGGGGAGATTACTGATACAATGTACCTGTGTTTACCACCGGAGTCGCAGCACGGTCACTCGTGAGCACAACCATAAGGTTGCTTACCATAGCGGCCTTCTTCTCCTCGTCGAGCTCAATGATCTCCTTTTCCGAGAGCTGCTCAAGCGCCATCTGCACCATTCCCACAGCACCCTCAACAATCTTGTGACGGGCAGCAACCATTGCAGTAGCCTGCTGGCGCTGGAGCATTGCACTTGCAATCTCGGGAGCATAGGCAAGGTAGCTGATACGTGCCTCCATAACCTCAATGCCGGCGATGGCAAGACGCTCCGAGAGTGATTTCTCGAGCAGTTCGTTTACTTCCTCGCCACCGTTGCGCAGTGTGATGCTCGCATCCTCGTTCTCCAGGTTGTCATATGGGTAGGCACCTGCAAGGTTACGGATAGCAGCCTCACTCTGTACATCAACAAAACGTGAATAGTCATCAACCTCGAACGAAGCCTTGAATGTATCCTTTACTCGCCAGACAAGTACAACACCAATCATAATTGGGTTACCCATGAGGTCGTTGACCTTGATTGGCTCGCCGTTGAGGTTGCGGGCACGCAACGAGATGCTCTTTTTGGTAGCGAATGGGTTATAGAAGAAGAAACCGTTCTTCACCACTGTACCCTCATACTTACCAAAGAATGTAATTACGGTGCTCTCATTGGGGTTTACCACAAAAAGACCGCACAGGAAGATGATACACACCAGAGGAATGAGGAACATAAGCCCCCACCAGTCGCTATATTCATTGGCAAGCATCACGGCAGGCACTGCTATACCTGCAACAAGACCGGCAAGAGACAAGAACAAAGCCAACCATCCACTTGCAGGGTCAATGAACTTTTCACTACCCTGAACCTTAACATTTTCGTTATTCATATCCATAAAATTTAAAATGATATTATTTTGATATCGCAAATATAAAAACCGTTTCTTGTTTTTGCAAATTTTCTACAGTTTTTTTCACATTGGCACCACATAATTGCACATAGCTCATTTTTATTTATAATTTTGCAATATAATAGGTATAATATGGCTTACCAATAGTCTGTCATACTGAGCAACGCGAAGTATCTAAAATAAAGGTAAAAAGATTCTTCACTTGCTTAAGAATGACAACAACGCAGGAATCAGCCAACAATTAAAAAAAGAAAACAACAAAAAAGATGATTGATACAATTATTGAGTGGTTCAGGAACATCACATTCCTGCAGATTATTGACTTTGTCGGTACATTCGCCTTTGCCATAAGCGGTATACGCCTTGCTTCGGCAAAGAGATTCGACTGGTTCGGTGCCTACGTGGTGGGTGCAGCAACCGCCATTGGTGGCGGTACACTGCGCGATATGATGCTCGACGTGCCGGTGTTCTGGATGCACAACAGTTTCTACCTTGCCTGTACAGGCTTCGCGCTGCTATGGGTAATCATTTTCCGCAAGTATCTTATCAGGATGCACAGCACATTCTTCATATTCGACGCCATTGGTCTGGCGCTGTTTACCATCGTGGGAATACAGAAGACCATTGACTGTGGATTGCCTATATGGGTTGGCATCATCATGGGTACGATGACAGGTGCTGCAGGCGGTGTCATACGTGATGTACTCATCAATGAGGTGCCGCTTATATTCCGCGAGGAGATATATGCCATGGCATGTGTTGTGGGCGGCCTTGTATTCGCACTGTGCTCACTGGTCGGTTTGCCACCGACGTTCACTCACTTGGCATGCGGTGCGGCAGTGTTCCTCACACGCATCATTGCCGTGAAGTACCACATCTGCCTGCCCACACTCAAACCCGAGGAAGACTAATAAAACTGAAGGGGGAAGGTAAAAGCCTGGGGTTCTACACCATCCATGTAGCCCTTTTAGTTTTTTTTGCCCTTGTAGCCCTTTAAATGAATAAATAACAAACAACTAATCATAGACAACAATGAAAAAGTACATTTTATTGCTGCTTGCAATCATTATCGGTTTGCCAATGGTGGCAAATGCCGACAGTAGAATCAACCTTACCCCTGTCCCCATGAAGATGACTGTGGGCAGCGGAACACTTGTCCTGCCAAAAAGCTTCACAATCGCCACAGGCGAGTTGGCCGACAGCCTTTCAAACGAGGCTACCAAGTTCGCCAAGCACTTTGCCGGCGTGACAGGCTACACCGTTGACGTGAAGGCAGAGGCAGCCGATGCGCTCATCACGATGTCGCTCTACAACGGTAGCGAGAATCTGGGCTGCGAGGGCTACACTCTTGACGTTACAGCCAATGGCATCGCCATCAGCGCAACATGTTCCAACGGTTTCTACTATGCGTTCCAGAGTATCAAGAAGATGCTCCCTGCAAACGTCATGGCAGGCGTAAAGGATGCAGCAGTGACCGAATATGCACTCCCAGTTGTGAGCATCATTGACGCTCCACGCTTTGAATACCGTGGTTTCATGCTCGACGTAAGCCGTCACTTCTTTGAGGTCGAGGAAATCAAGCGCATGATCGACGTGATGTCGTACTACAAGCTCAACCGCTTCCACTGGCACCTCACCGATGACCAGGGTTGGCGCTTTGAAGTAAAGAAATATCCACGCCTCACAACTGTGGGCGCTACCCGCAGCAATTCATGGAGCACCGACCGCGTATATGGCGGCTACTACACCAACGAGCCTTACGGCCCATACTTCTACACACAGGAGCAGTGCCGCGAGATTGTTGCCTATGCAGCCGAGCGTCACATCGAGGTTGTGCCCGAGATTGAGTTCCCGGGCCACTCATGCGCCGTGAACGCCGCATACCCCGAGCTCAGCTGCAGCCCCAACGCAGGCCACAGCGTACAGGTCAGCGGCGGTATCTTCAGC
Organism: Bacteroidaceae bacterium; assembly: GCA_017555845.1. GTDB lineage: Bacteria > Bacteroidota > Bacteroidia > Bacteroidales > Bacteroidaceae > HGM04593. The sequence goes on from JAFZFO010000069.1 coordinate 11,471, forward strand.
GATGTGCTCAACGTTGCAAGCCCATTGGTATTGCAGTTCGCAAAGGATGTACTTGATGAGGTTATCGACGTATTCCCATACAGTCAGATACATATCGGTGGCGATGAGACACCAACAAACGCTTGGCAGAACAATGCAGAGTGCCAGGCATTGATGACAAAGATGGGCTTTACCAACTACCGTCAGTTGCAGTCGCACTTTGTGCGCCAGATTTCGGACTACGTGACATCAAAGGAGGGCGACCAGAAGCGCACCGTAATCATGTGGAACGAGAGCCTCACCGCCGGCGGAACCGATGAAGAGAAAATCGTGGGCACAGGCGGTACAATGATGTGCTGGGAGATTGGCAATGCACAGCCATGTGCCCTCAAGGCAGCACAGTACGGCATGAAGTCAATCATTACCACACAGGTGCCCTACTACATCAACCGTCGCCAGAGCACCGACGCCGATGAGCCACCGGTAGCTGGTTACGGAACAGACAACGTGAAGGCTGTATATGACTATGTACCGGTACCTGCAAGCGTGCCAAGCAACCTGCACAAGTACTATGTTGGTGTACAGGGTACATTCTGGACCGAGCACGTACAGGACTACACACTGCTTGAGTACCTTGCTTTGCCACGCCTCACAGCCATTGCCGAGACAGGTTGGACACCCGCTGCAAAGAAGAACTTCAGCGACTTCCAGGAGCGCATAACAAAAGATACCCTCTTGCTCAACTATAACAACTACGACTATGGCCGTCACTACATTCTGGGCAGCAACAGCGGCAACGACGACAAGGTAATGCCAAAGGCATCGACCGACGAGAGCAAGACATGGTACCGCATTGTAACAACAGCTACCGACGCACGCGCAGGCAAATGTATCCAGCTGTTGCGCGAGGGCATGAACATTGCCGATAAGACCGGCACAGCACCTGCAGGCCGTCTGTGGAACAGCGCAATCATCGAGGATGAGAACGATGAGGGTTACAACTATCAGCTCTGGGCATTCATGCAGGATCCTGCCAACCCACAGCGCTGGGCTATGGTCAACATGGCAAAACCTAACGGATCGGTAAAAGGCACACCTACAGCCGAGAACAACACCGGACGCTGGGACTATGACGAGAGCAAGCGCCACTATGACTTCATCCTTGGCGACAAGGCCTATGCACAGAATGGCAACAACTACAACTACAGCATCCGCAGCCAGAAGGTATCGAACACAAGTATGTGTCTCAACTACGCCGGCCCCGGACAGAACTACTCTATCAACCTGTGGAGCAACCCTGCCGACGGTAACGGCGGTATCTGGGAGTTCCGTCCATTGGTAGCCGACGAGCCAAGCATTGACTTTGAATACCCTGTAGAGGGTACTGCTTACCGCATTGTGAACAACACCGAGCGTTTCAAGGGTTGGACAATGTATGACAACAACGACGGCAAGGTAACCGTTGCACAGCAGCAGTATGGTGCCGATGTATGGGTACTCACAGGCTGCGCCACAACCGACGCCGGCCAGACATTCAAGTTGCAGAACGCCACAACAGGCCGTTACATAAGCACCACCACAGCCCCAATAGCATTGGGCGAGAATGGTGCCACACTCACAAATGTATACAACACCCGAAGCGGCGACTTCAGCATCAAGGTGGGCGAAGAGGCATTGTACCCCACATCGGAGCGTGCAGCAACCAACCCCAACACCTTGAACAAGGGCGGTATCTACCCACAGGGAACAGGTTGGGTATTCGAGAAGGCATGCATCATTGGCTATGTATGCGTTGACGAGGCAGGCAACAACATTGGCGAGGCTGTACAGTCAGTTACCCTTGGCAGCACAGTGACAGCTACAGCACCAGCCATTGCAAACTACGAAATCGTAAAGTACAACGACGCAGCTGAAGCACCGGTGTTCGAGAATATCAACGAGAGCCAGAGCGTGGTTGTTACCTACAAGCGCGTATCGAACAGCGTGACCTACCGTTGCGTAACACCCGACGGTTACGTAATCAAGGAGGTTGTCACACCATGCACCATTGGCCAGGCACACACCGTTGCGGCACCAGCAGTTGAGTTCTTCACTTTCCAGAGCCTTGTTTGGGAGGGCGAGGAGAGCTTTACCCCAACAGAAGACACTGTGATTGAGGCTGTATATACCACCGAGGGCATCATGGGAGCAGCAGGCATCGGCCAGGCTGTTACCAAGTTGCAGGGCGGCGCATCATACCTTATTTATAACGCAAAGAACGAGACTGCACGTAGCGGTTTCCTCAGCGTTACAAACGTGGGCGACGGCATCACAACAACCAATGGTTTGACCGACGCCAACCCGGGCTTCGTGTGGAACCTTGAGGGCGAGAACAATATCTTTACCGTTGTAAACAACTACGGTGTGTATATTCCACAGCTGTTGCGTGGCTCATTGGTAACCGGTGGCAGCACCCCCGAGCGTTTCAAGTTCACCCTCAACAGCGACGGCGAGACATGGAGCGTAAAGGGCACAAGCAACAACTACTACTGGAACGGTAACGCCAACAACACCTTCACCGGTTGGGACGACGGTCACCCATTCATCATCTACACCTATAACCCACACCCCTACTTTGCTGTGGCATACAAGTGTGTTGATGAAGATGGCAACGAACTTGCTGCCGGCACACGCTACGTAAAGGGCGGCGACCTGTTTACCATGCTCACCCCAATCTTCGAGGGCTACACACTCAAGGAGAGCAGCGCGGTATATGAGGTTCTTGCTTACGTAAGCAAGAACATCGAGTTCACACTCACCTACACCAACAATGCTACAAGCATTGAAGAGGTGCTTGATGAGGTGGAAGGTGGAAGCGGAGAGGTGAAAGGTATCTACGATTTACAGGGCCGCAAGGTAGAGAACCCAAGCAAGGGAATCTACATCATTGATGGCAAAAAAACATTTATAAAATAAATCATTAAAGTCCATAAAGTCCTTAGAGTCCTTAGAGTCTTTAGAGTCTTTAGGGACTTTATCACCAATATCAACCCAAACCATGAAAACAATAACCTATACAACCCATGGCACCTGCGCACGATACATTGAGGTATCGGGCGAGAATGGTGTAATCACAGATGTAAAGTTCTACGGTGGCTGCAACGGCAACCTGCAGGGAATAAGCCGCCTTGTCACAGGCATGAAGTACGAGGACGTCATTGCACGCCTCAAGGGCATAAGCTGCAACGGCAAGCCCACATCGTGCCCCGACCAGTTGTGCTGCGCGATAGAGCAGCTGATGCAGGAAGAGTAAAGAAGCATTGGTTATAAAAAAGGCACTAAGAAACATTAAGGACACTAATGCTTTTTCCTTAATAACCCTTAGTCACCCTTAATTACCCTTAATCACCCTTAGCCCCCCCTTATAATAAAAAGCCATGGCAAAGAAACAACCAAAAAACAACGAATACAAACTGCGCAACGAGGCATTCATGCAGGCACTGCGTGATGGCGAGGAGGAACTCTATGAGATATCACAGGGCGTGCTTGTGAAGATTCTGAAGCAGGGCGATGGCGACCGCAGCCCACGTGGCGGCAGTGTTGTTACCGTCAACTACAAAGGCAGCCTCATCAACGGCAAGGTCTTCGACAGCAGCTACGAGCGCGGCTACCCCGAGGCTTTCCGCTTGAACGACCTCATCGTGGGTTGGCAGATAGCCCTTACACAGATGCACGTAGGCGACCACTGGATTGTGTACATCCCCTACCAGTTGGGTTACGGCACACGCGACAGCGGCCCCATCCCAGCATATTCCACATTGATTTTTGAAATGGAGCTTGTGGCGATAATGTAATACAAACTGAAAAGTGAAAACGGAAAACGGAAAACTTGTGCAAACGAGTGGGCGGAAATTTATTTACGCACTCAACGACAACGCGGGCGAGCGTTGTTTGCGACGACGGGAACTTTAGCTCCCCAAAGGAGTGCGACAAAGTCGCCTCAAAGCCAAGTTTCAAGCACGCACAGCGTGGTTAAAACGGAAAACGGAAAACGGATTCCCAATACAACAACCATGTAGGGGCGGGGTTTGCCCGCCCTATAACACAAAACACGCCCACAATGTATAACCCCGAAATACACCATCGCCACACAATACGGTTACAAGAATACGACTACTCATCGAATGGATTGTATTTTGTGACAATATGTACGCACGGGCACAAAAATATATTTGGTAAAATAGTTGACGGTAACATTGTCTTAAGTAATAAAGGTAAAGTTGCTGAAGAGGTTTGGCATGACTTAAACAAGAAATATCCACAAGTCATTTGCCATGAATACTCGATTATGCCAAACCATTTTCACGGCATAATACAGATTAACAATGATTATCAGGGCGGGCAAACCCCGCCCCTACCGCAAACGAAATTGGGAAACATTATTGCATTCTTCAAATACAGAACATCAAAAATCATAAATTCCGACACACCTATTTGGCAACGGAACTATTATGAGCACATAATACGCAATCAACAGGGATACGAAGAAATTGCTGCGTACATAATAGAGAACCCCTTAAATTGGAAAAACGACAAATTATATAACGGAGAATAGAGCTTTGAAGTCTTTTACAGCACACTACAAGGACCTCACCCGTTTGGGATTGCCCATAGTCATTGGACAGTTGGGCATAATCTTTGTATCCTTTGTCGACACCTTCATGGTCGGCAGGCACGGCACCAATGACCTTGCCGCTGCAAGTTTCGTGAACAACATGTTCAACCTTGCAATCATCTTTGCCACAGGATTCTCATATGGTTTCACCCCCATCGTTGGCAAGCTCTTTGGCAAGGGCAAGAGAGAGGACGCCGGTGGCATGTTCAAGAACGCGTTGCTTGCCAATGGCACAATATCCGTGATGCTCATGCTTGCAATGTGGATACTGTACCTTAATATCGCCAACCTTGGACAGCCCACGGAACTGTTGGAGCTCATGCGCCCATACTACCTCATTCTGTTGATATCCATCCCGTTCATCCTGCTTTTCAATGCCTTCAAGCAGTTTGCCGACGGCATAACCGACACCAGAACATCGATGTGGATACTTCTCACCGGCAATGTGCTCAACATCGCAGGCAACTACATGCTCATATTCGGTAAATGCGGAATGCCCGAACTGGGACTGCTTGGTGCCGGCATATCCACCCTGCTCTCACGCATGGCAATGCTTGGCATCTCACTGACAATCTTTTTCAAAAGCAGGCGTTATGTCATTTACGCCAACGGATTCTGGAAAACCCGAATAACAAAGAAGCGCCAGAGGGAACTTTACCGTCTTGGCCTCCCCATAGCAGCGCAGATGGGCATGGAAACCGCCTCGTTCAGCCTTACCACAATCATGGTGGGTTGGATTGGCACCACAGCCCTTGCCGCACACCAGATTATGTGCACAGTGGGACAGTTAGGCTTCATGGTCTATTACGGCATGGCAGCCGCCGTGGCCGTCAAGGTCAGCAACTACAACGGCGTAGGCGACATGGGTAACATAAGGCGCTCCGCATCGGCAGGCTTTCATCTCATCATCCTCATGGCAACAGTAACCTCGGCACTCATATTTGCGTTGCGCAGAAGTCTTGCCTTGCCATTCACTGACGACGCAGCCGTGACTTTGCTTGTGGCACAGCTTGCAATACCGTTTGTCCTTTACCAGTTTGGCGACGGCCTGCAGTGCAACTACGCCAACGCCCTCCGCGGCATTACCGATGTAAAACCCATGATGCTCTTTGCATTCATTGCCTATTTTGTGATTTCATTGCCAGCCGGCTACATCTTCGGTTTTGTCTTTGACCTGGGATTGCCGGGCGTGTGGATGTCATTCCCCTTTGGCCTCACAAGCGCCGGCGTGATGTTCTACCTGCGGTTCCGTCACACATTAAAAAAGAGGGATACAGCAGCACACACTGTTGCATAACATTTCCAAAAGCACTATCTTCGCAAACGATAAACAAATAAAGAATACCACCATGAACGATTATACAAGAGTAAAATTCACAGTGACCCCGAATGACGAAGTTGCTACCGACGTGCTTGCAGCACTGCTTGCCGAGGTTGGCTTCGAGAGTTTCCTGCCCGAGGAAGACGGCATGTCGGCCTATGCCCCACAGGCGCTCTATGATGCCGACAGCGTAGCGGCTGTTGTCGGCTCGTTCCCACTCGAGGGTTTTGAGATTACATACACCGATGAGTTCATTGAGGGCGAGGACTGGAATGCCGAGTGGGAGAAGAACTACTTCCAGCCCATCGTTCTTGGCGAGGACTGCGTAATCCACAGCACATTCCACAAGGATGTCCCTGCTGCACGTTACGACATTCTCATCGACCCCAAGATGGCATTCGGTACAGGCTACCACCAGACAACCTGCCACATGCTCCGCGCCATCCTTGCCCAGGACATGAACGGCAAGAGCGTGTTGGACATGGGTTGCGGCACAGCCCTGCTTGCCATCCTTGCGCGCAAGCACGGTGCTACAGATGTCGTTGCCATTGACATCGATGAGTTCGCCTATGAGAATGCAAAGGAGAACATCCTGTTGAACGGAACTCCCGACATTGAGGTACGCCTTGGCGGTGCCGATGCAATCAAGGAGAGCGACAGCTTTGATGTTGTCATCGCAAACATCAACCGCAACATCCTGCTCATGGACATGGTAAACTATGTCAAGGCCATGCACACAGGGTCATTGCTCTTTATCAGCGGTTTCTATACCGAGGATATGGAAGTGCTCAAGGAAGAGGCAGCAAAGCACGGCTTGCGCTACCTCGACTACGCCGAGGATAACCGTTGGGCAATGATGAGATTCGAAAAAACTGAAAAGTGAAAACTGAACCGAAGGCGAAGTTTCGACAAAGCAATCATAGGGGCAGACCAATGTGTCTGCCCTTTTTTTGTACGAGGGGCCACTAAGGTGGCGTGAATTATTTTTTGGACATCTGTATTCTGTCTAAAACCTCAAAAACCCTTTTGCATGCTCCATTGTTATGAAATAAAAAAACATGGAGCAAGCAACTTTCTACACCATCTGCGGCTATGTGGCAAGCATTGGAATGATACTTGGCTACCTGCCACAAGCCATTGCAACCATACGCACCCGCAACACCGACGGCATTGCCCTTCCCACGTTCCTGATGATGGCAATAGGCGCCTTCGCTTTCATGCTACAAGGAGTGTTGCACCCTGGCGGCATCATCTGGTCCATGTTCATTACCAACGCCGTTACCTGCACATGCAGCTGCATAATCTTTGCAATCAAAGTTTACAATGACTATTCTAAAAAAAACAATAAAGTGGTTTAAAGGAGCACTAAGGTGGGATTAAAAAGGGCACTAAAGAACATTAAGGGAAACTAAGGAACACTAACGTTTTCTTTAATAGCCCTTAGTTCCCTTTTCCCCTTAGTAACCCTTAATAGCCCTTAATAACCCTTAATAGTCTTTAGTCACTTTAGCATTCTTTAATAACCCCTTGCCACCTTAACAGCTCTCAACTTTTAACATTGTTTAACTAATTGGGGGGGTGGATTATTTCGTTATAGCTAAATTTGTAGCGAATTATGTAAATACTGCAAATTTAACTATATGAAGAAATTTTTACTCACAATGGCGCTTGCTCCGTTTTTTTAAAAAATCATTTAGATTGTAAATAATGTCAAATATATTTTTTACATTTGGTTGATTTTATTTGTAAACAGAAATACAAAACCTATAGTTAGTATGAATAAGAAGAATGCATTAATGCTTTTCGCTGGTATCCTGCCTGTCGTGGCTACAGCACAAGATCGTCCTAATATTATATATATTATGTGCGACGATATGGGATACGGTGATTTGGGTTGCTATGGTCAACAATTGATCTCTACACCCAACTTGGACAGAATGGCTGCTGAGGGCATGCGCTTTACACAGGCTTATGCCGGTAGCCCAGTGAGTGCACCATCGCGTGCATGTTTCATGACAGGCCAGCATACAGGCCACGTTCACGTACGTGGTAATCGCGAGTACTGGCAAAGTGCACGTCGTGAAAACATGTTCGGCTCGAATCCGGACTATCATATCATAGGTCAGGAGCCTTATAAGAATACACATAAGATTGTGCCTGAATTGTTCAAGGAAGCAGGCTATCGTACGGGTATGTTCGGAAAGTGGGCTGGTGGTTACTATAACATGAACTACCCCGATACATATAAAGTGGATGCCGATGGCAATACCATTACCAGTGCTTCTGCTACCAGCAGTTCGGCTTCACTGCCCAACAAACGTGGCATCGACTGCTACTATGGCCCAATCTGCCAATTCCAGGCACACACATACTATCCAAACTTCTTGAATCGTTACGACCCCGAGAAGTATGGCGACAAGCATATTGTGGTAGATACATTGAAGCAGAATATCCAGCATCGTGATGTGTCGTCCGGAAATGCCGACTATGAGAATCGCGAACAATACACAGCCGACCTCATTCACCAGTATGCTTTGGACTGGATAGACCGTCAGGAGGCCGACAAGCCATTCCTTGGTATATTTACCTATACTCTGCCTCACGCCGAGTTGTGGCAACCTAATGACAGTATTCTGCAAAAGTATATCCAGGCGTTTGAGTGCGACGACAGTGGTTTTGATGGTGCATTCGCCTCTTGGTATTACAAGAATTCTAACCGACATGCCCAATTTGCAGCTATGATTACCCGTCTCGATGCTCAGGTGGGCGAAATCTTCGCGAAGTTGGAAGAAAAGGGGCTTGCAGACAATACTCTCGTGATCTTCACATCGGATAACGGTCCTCACGAGGAAGGTGGAGCAGATCCTGATTGGTTCAACCGTGACGGTCTGTTGCGTGGAACCAAGCGTTCTACACACGAAGGTGGTATCCGCGTGCCATTTATTGTCAAAGGTCCCGGGGTTCCTGCAGGTACAGTGAACGATCACCAGTTGGCATTCTATGATCTTATGCCTACACTCCTCGATTATGCAGGACTCAACGGCGATGCTTAT
>JAFZFO010000070.1 GCA_017555845.1 Bacteroidaceae bacterium
TGCTGTTAATTCCCCTTATCAATCATGGGCCGATGGTACTGCAAGGATTGTGTGGTTGTGTTGGCATCGTCACTTTTTTTCGAGAGAGTTTCAATAAATCGGGACTCTCTTTTTGTATATACACACATGAAGGCCTAAAAGGGCATAAAGGGCCAAAGAGGAATACTTGTAGGGGCGGACCGGTGTGTCCGCCCTGTAATGTCTGTAATGTGTGTCTTTTGGGCAGACCGATGTGTCTGCCCCTGTAATGTCTGTAATGTGTGTCTTTTGGGCAGACCGATGTGTCTGCCCCTGCTGTGCTCAATGTTTTGCCGTTAATTACCTAATCAATCTAAGGCCGATGTGGTGAGTTGTTTATCACCACTTTTATGCCATACTAGAATGCTCTAAATGTCTACCAGGGCAAAATGCGGAAAGGTAATGCTTGACGAGTAATGAAATAAGTAACGGGCGGGAAAACTTCCCGCCCGTTTATATGTTATGTATTAAAATTGCAGACGTTTTACAATTTATTTGCAGTGCAATGCATTGTGCATTATTGAGATATATTGTCTTTAGAACGGATAGCCAATGGCAAAATGCCATGCGAAGCCGTCTTTGAGTGGGTTGAGGTTGAAGTATCCGCTGCGGCCTGTGTCGTATGGTGCGTGCAGTCCAAGGCCAAAGTCGAGACGGAGTACAAGGATACCTAAATCGTAACGTGCTCCAATGCCGGTGTTGAGTGCTATCTGCTTGCCGAATGTGTCGGCCTTGATCTCTCCGCCGGGGCGCTCCTTGTCTTCTTTCAATAACCATACGTTACCGGCATCGACAAAGAGTGCGCCATGAAGGTCCGATACGATTCTGAATCGGTATTCGACATTCGCTTCGAGTTTCATGGTACCGGTTTCATCAAGGTAGGTATAGCTGTTCACGTTGTCGGGGCGGTAGCTGCCGGGGCCTATGGAGCGTATTGAAAATCCACGTAGGCTGTTGGAACCGCCGATGTAGAACTGCTCGCTGTAGGGTGCATATTCGGAATTGCCATAGCTGTGTATTGCACCCGCCATGAAGCGTGTAGCAATGTATTGGTTATTGTCAATCTTCCACAGCTGTCGCAGCTCGGTGGTGGCCTTGATGAACTGTGCATACGGGTTGCCGAACAGGTTCTTGTTCTTCTGGTTGAATGGCTTGCCGAATGCTGCAAAAAACAATGAGGTGATGTTACCGGCCGATGTCACTGATACATCGACCTTTGTCTTGTTGCGGTGCCTTGTCTTGGTGTTGTCATATGAATAGCAGTATTGCATTGCAGGGATGAACTGGTCACGGAAACTGTTACGTATGGCTTTGTTGTTCTCTACAATGTCGTCGAACTTCTGGGTTGTGCTCAGCAGCATATCATATGTGAGGCGGAACGGAATGACGGTGTGTGTGGTGGTTGAGTGGCTCTGTATCTTGTATGTGGCATCTCCACCGGCCTGTATCATTCTGAAGAAGCCCGAGCGGTTCATCTCGTCGATAAAGAGACGGAACGATGTTGTTGCCGGCAGACGCAGATAACGTCTGTTCAGCAATGGGAAGTAGAGGCGTGGAAAGTTCAATGAAAGGTCGGCACCGACTTCCCATGAGTTTACAATGGCTGCCTTGCCCTCAATCTTGTCATCGGTCTGCCATTCATATGAGCCCGACAGTGTAAGCTTCAAGGTTTCGCCACCGCGGAACACGTTTCTTTTGGCAAGGCTTATCTCGCTTCCTGGGCCAATCTGGTTGTTGCTCTTTGAGGTTACGTTAAGTTCGAATGTGAAGTCGTATGGTTTGTCGAGCTGTGTCGTGATATCCAGATCGAGCAGGTCGGTACCTTCACGTGGAACAAGGTTGAGCCTGAAGTTGTTGAAGATGTTCATCTGGCTCAGCTTGTTGACAGCGTTCTGCTGCTTGTCCTGGGAATAGAGTTCTCCTTGTCTTATCTGTATGTTGCGCATCAGGGGGCCAATGCGTACAGGTACTTTCTTGTCGTAGTATATGTATGTTATATGACGGAACTTTAATGTGTCGGCCTTCTGGCGCAAGCCTGTTCCCATATCGTTGTTGCGTACACGGATTGTGATGTCGCCTATTCTGCGTACATCGGTTGCCTGTTCTGGCATGTCGGCTGTGGGCTGTACACGTATATTGGCATATCCGGGGCGGTTCACGGTATCGGCAAGGAAGGTTATGAAGCCGGGCTGGAAATAGTAGTATCCGTTATTGCGGAGCAGGTTGCTTATTCTTGTGCGCTCCTCTTCCATTGCCGCTGCATTGAACTGCTGGCCGGGGCGTATGATGCGCTTGTCCCAAGCGCTGTGAATGAGACTGTCGGCATTCTGTGTGAAGTTGCAGTAAGAGATGCTGTCATAGTGGCAAGGTGTGCCCAGTGTTACCGTGTAGCTTACCTTTGCCTTTTTGGGGTTTTTCTCCGATGGGATTACCTCGGCCTCTACACTGTTGTTGAAATAGCCGTAGTACTTGAGTACGTTGGTGGCTACATCGGCATGCAGGTTGGGGTTTACCTTTGATACGAGTACCGGTTCTGTGGCAAGTTTGTTGAACAGCCATTTGCCCACCATGCTCTCCGAGTCGCGCAGGCCATTGTACCACCATAGTCCCACTGGCAGTCCGCGCAGTGTCGAACTGCCGGCAATGGAGCCGTTGGGGGCATAGTCAAGAGCATAACGTGCTTCCTCCATGGCTGTCTTTCCCACGGGGCCTGTGGCGTTTGTCAAGGCATCGGTAAACTCCACATCTTTAATACCGGTGTACAGTTTGTCGCCCTCGGGAACATAGCGTGTTGTGGAGCAGGATGCTATCAGCAGAGTGGTCAATATGTATATAATGGCTCGTTTCATCATTGCTTTGCTCTAATCTTGTCTGTTTCGACGGGGTTCTCCTTGTTCTTCTTGTCTTTTCTCTTGAAGACAAAAAGCTCTTTCAGCTTGTTCAGTTTGCGTTTGTATACGTAGCCGACACCGGTCTCAATTATCTCGCCCTCAAGCAGTGACTGGTAGTTCTTGTCGTAGAAGATGCGGATGTATCTGTTTCCTCCATCGTTCAGCTTCCACTCGAGTGAGATGTTGTTGATGAATGTGTTGTTGCCGGCGTTCTTGTCGGGGCGGTCGCCGCTGTTCACTTCGCCACCTATCACAATTGTTATGCGGTCATTCAGGAATCGTTTGCTGAAACTGAATGAGTAGTTGGTGTAGGCATTGCCGGTCTCGGCATTGAGCGCATCGTTTATGCCAATATTGACATCGAAATTCTTGATGGCATTGCCCGATATCTGGTTGATCTTGGCGTCGAGGAACGAACTCAACGCACTTGCCGCTGTCACTCCCTGACGGCCGCCGAGGTAGGTGCCGGCAATGATCATTGCAACGGCATAGCGGTTCATGCTCTCTTTGTCCAGTTCATTGAGCTGGTTCTGTATGACTGAATTCTCGGGCGATGACATCGTGAAGTCAACGGCAAGGTCGTTGATGGTGTTCTTTACGGCCACTCCGGCATTGAAGACAACGGGCTGGATGCTGTTGTCATCCATCTCAACCATTGCGGTGGTCTTTTCCATCGCTGTAACGTCCAATGTGGGGTTGAACAGGTCTCCGGTCCACGTGAGGCGTCCACCTTCCTGTATGTAGAATGTCTTCAAAGGAATGATGGGCAGTGTCAGTTTTACCTGTCCGCCATTGAGGTTGTATATACCCGTAACGCCGAATCCGTTCTTGCTGTCATATGTCGCGTTGAGGTTGCCATCGCCTTCTATGCTCACGTAGTTCTCGCGCGAGCTGTCAAAATCGAGCGACATTTTTGCTCCCTGTTCAATTATGATGTTCAGGTTTGCCGTGATGTCTCCAAGGTCAATCTCGGCCGGCTCCTGCTGTGCAACGGATGTTGTGTCGTTGAAATTGACGAACTCCACCAGGCCGTCAAGGTCCTTGCTGCTGTCGAAGGCTGTCTCGGGGATGACATAGGCGAAATTACTGTTGCTCAGGATTGTGAGGTCGCCCATCATCCTTATGTCATCGAGTGTGCCGCGGATCATGCTCCTCAAGTCGACATACATTTTACCATAGACCATATTGCCTGCCTTCTGTGGTGCGTTGAGTATCTCGTAGTTCGTGGCATTGAGCAGCAGACCCAGTCTGGGGTTCAGCAGGTTGGTTATGTCAATCTTTCCATTGATTACAAACGGTGTGTTGGCCTTGTCGTATATGTGGTATTTCTGCAGGTTGACATTGTTGTTCTCAATCATTATCATATCATCCGATGGATGCAATGTGGCTCCCAACATTGGGCTGTAGGCATATGTCGAGTCAAGCTGCATGTATCCATGGCTCTTCATCTGTGAGAGTGTTCCGCTGAAATTGATCTTGCTGTTCAGGTATCCGTCAATGATCACTCCCTCCTTGTCAATGAAGGCCTGGGTTATGTCAAGCGGCAGGCGTGTGATTGAAATGTCGCCGTTGAATCTGCCTCTTTGGTAGTCGCTCTTTATGTGGGCCACCGGAGTGTTGTCATGGCTGATGCGGCAGCCAAGTTCATGTATGTCATCGGTCTTGGGCGAGTAGGCTATTGAAACCTTCTCGTTGCCGATGGTGTTGCCGTTGTATGTGAGTGTGTCTACATTGGCGTTGCATATGAATATGTCGCCTCTTCTTCCTTTCCTGTAATTGACCTTTGCCGAAAGTGTTCCACCCACATCCGGAATGGCAGGCAGTGCATTGGCAATCTCTGCAAGATGTATGTTGAACAGGTCGAGGCTGATATTGTATTCGGCATTCTTGTCGGGGGTGGTGTAGAGATGGAAACCGTTCTCGTTGCCTCCGGTAAAGGTCACGTCGGCCTCAACAGACATGGCTTTGCCTATATTTATGTAGTTCTCCCTGTTGAATGCGAACGGAGCACCGAACACCAGCGCCTCAGGGTTGAAATGTATGTTCATGTTGCCCGGGCTGATGAGTGCCGTCAGTCCGGCCTTGCTGTCAATACTGTTGACATTGTCGCGCAATACGAAATTTGATGTTATGGTGTCGCACTTTATGCTGCCATACAACATTGCGTTGTGGCTGTTCTCACCGTCGGGCGAGGCTATGGTAAGGTCGCTTGCACTTACTATGTAGGTGAGTCTGTCCTTGTACTGTCGTGTAGCAAACCTTATGCTGTCGAGCCTGATGTCGCCTGTACGGAACTTGCTTACATCGCCCTTGATGTTGAGTCCTCTCCTTGGCGAAATGTCGGCATCCATTGTTATTGACTTGGTCTCTATGCCGCTGAACGCGAGGAAATTGTGCAGTACATTCTTTTCGCCGCAGTCGAATTTCAAGGAGATGCGTGGCAGTACCTCCTCGTAGTCGTGCAGATGGTAAAGGCCGCTCTCGCCGCTCATCATGTTGCGGTTCATCGTTGCAATTTCATCAATTGCAGCAAGGAGTCTGTTGTAACCGCAGCGCATGTTACCGTCTACATTCAGGTCTCCATTCTGCACCTTTATATCAGTTCTTTTTGGCGAGGTTGCAAAATCCAGTACCAAGCTGCCGGGGTTGAAACGGTTATGTCTGGTAGTTATATCCATGCCATCTCCCCTCACACTAAGGCTATGGCTCTCCTTGAAGTCGCTGGTTACAGCAATGTCAATGTTGGTGGATACTTTTAGCAACGAATCGACAAGGCCAATCTCTTTAAGGTCGGCACTTCTCAGGTCTATTGTTGTCCGGTTGTCTATACCGGCAGTGGACAGCTCGGTTCTTGCGTCTATACCGAACTGCAGCTTATTGTCATTGCCCTCAATCTCTATCAATGATATACAGTCTTCCTGTGATGCCTTTGCATTGATGGAGTGGAGCCTGTATCCGGCATAGTGGAGCGTGTCGACTGCAATGTCGGCATTGTAATGCATCTCCTTGCTGAACAGGTCAATGCCATTTCCGTTGGCCTTTATGTTCATCGTAAGGTTGTGGAGTGGAATGTCGGGCATAATTCCAGCCAATGCCAGGTTCTCAATGCTGATGTTGGCGTTGTATGCCGTGTCGGCAATGTTGTAGTTGGCAGTGGCTGCAATCACTCCCTCCGCGCAGTGCAGTGAAATGTCGGCGTCAATCTCGCCGTTGCCGTATAGTATTATACCATCGGCGTTTACCTTGCCGTCTATGCTGTCATTGCTGTGTCCGGTAAATGTGGTTATGTCATCAACTACCGCGTTCAGGGCAATATTGGCATTTCTGCCATCGGCATCAAGTATCTCCTTAATGTTTCCGTTGGCATTTATTACGCCTACACCGGGGAACTCTACTGCAATGGTGTCGATGCTTATGTCGTCAATCCTGCCGCTGAGTGCAACTTCGGCATTCAGCAAGTCTCTGTCAAAGATGTCGAGGCTCTGGTATGTTGACAGGGGAACAAGTCTTGCAAGGTCGGGCTTGTTGATGTTTGCGACAAGTGTTGCCGACAAACTCTCGTCCATAGGTGCCTGCATTGCTGTTTGGGGAATGGTGCTCTGTGCACTTATGCGTGAGCCGTTGCGGCTTGCAATCTCCAGCCTGTGCAGCTGAAGTGACTCTTTACTGCTTGTAAAGTGTACTGCTGCGTCGGTTATGGCAATGCCATCGGGCTGCTCAAAAGTGAAATCCGTGATATCGGCACTTATGTCATTGATAGTGGCATATCGCAGATCCTTGGCATTGATATTGATGTTCCGGAGTTTGATATGGTCAAGTGGAGCCTGCTCCGGAATGTCATCGCCTCTGTCATATTCTATTCTTGAATTGCCCAATGCAAGTTCCTTTGCTGCGAAACTTGACTCAAGGAGGTTGATGCTTCCTCTGTTTAACAGCAGTCTTTCTATATGTATGCCGGCATTCAAGGTGTCGTATGGCATGGCAAGGTTTATGTTGCTGTTGTTTATGCGGCCGCTATGCAGGTTTATTATCCATGGCAGTGGTTCGCTCTCCTCGCTTGCGGTGGTGTCGGCCAATACAATGTTCAGGTCGGTGTCGGCAATGTGCAGCTGCCTGATGTCGGCAACGGCGTTTGCAAGGTCGGCATCCCTGACGACTACTCTTGCGTAGCCCACTTTACCATCGACATATATGTCGGGGATGATGTCGCGGGTGTTGACATTGAGATCTTCGAGTGAAATGTAGTTTATCTCAACCTTACCCCTGAGCAATGGTGTGAGTGAGATGTTGGCGTCAAATGATTCTCCTTGGAAATAGATGCTGTCGCCTTTTGACATCTCAAAATCCGTTGCCCTTAGCTTGAGGGGAAAAATCAGTTCAATGGAGCCTATCCCTATGTCATATCCGCTGCGCAGAGCAATCTCCTTACATGCCTTTTCAACAACGGCACGTTGCACGGGTGGAATATACAGCAGTACAATGAGCAGGGCAATGACGATGATCGGTAGACCGATGATCGCCAGTACAATCCTTGAAAGTATCTTTGTCCAACTCCTTTTTCTCATTCTTGCTCAGTGTGACTTTGCTGTAAGTGACTCTATTTATATACAAGGTACAAAATTAACCAAAAACGGCCGCATTTTCCACTTTTCAATCCATTTGTTTCAAGCTTTTTTATATTATGGCATGTACCCGGCTTTGCATTTAACAAAATTAGAGTTCCATCTTTTGTCCAGAATCTATTTATTTCTTGAAAAAATATTTAATTTTGTACTACTGAACGTTTTTTATTACACATTAGAATGTTTTGATCATGAAAAGAATAATATTTCTATTTTCAATGGTGGCGTTGTTGCTCTCATGCAGTGAGAGTGGTGTCAAACAGGAGGTAAAGCCCGTTCCCGGTGACAAGAACTGGAGGCCTGACAGTGTTGAGTGTCCCGACTGTGACCAGTATGTGCTCATGTCCACTTCGCGCGGTAACGTGAAGATAAAGCTTTACCGTGAGACACCGCTTCATCGCCAGAACTTCATCAGCCTTGTGATGAGCGGCTATTATGACGGACAGATATTCTATAGGGTAGTTCCCGGTGCAATGATACAGGCCGGAGACTATACCTCAATCAAGTACCCCGATAAAAGGGATATTGGTGTAAATGATGTGGATTATACAATCCCATCGGAGATTGACCCTGCAAAACGCACCCACAAGCGTGGTGCTTTGGCTGCTGCAAGCTACAACAGGGGCGAGTATTCATCGGGCTCACACTTCTACATCGTATCCAACAAGAAGGTAAAGGAGAGTGAAGTGGATGCTGCCGAGCGTGCCTACACCAAGGAACTTGTGAATATAAGATTCCGCGAGATACAGAAACCGTACTCAAAGGAACTGACAAAGTTGCGTGTGCTTGGCGAGGAGGATAACCGCAAGAAAGAGGAATACAAAGCCAGAGTGAACGAACTTTTGGCCGAGGCACGTAATCAAGTGAAAGGTAAGGAGTTCCACTATACAAAGGCGCAACGCAACGCTTTCCTGAATGAAGGTGGTATGCCGGCGCTCGATGCGCATTACACAGTCTTTGGCGAGGTTGTCGAGGGAATGGACATCGTTGATGCCATTTCGTGGGTAAGTGTCTACGAAGGCCGTCCACGTGAAAATGTATTCATAAAGAAAATCACAGTTATCAATGACGCCCAATAAAGCAACTCTTTCAAATGGTCTGCGTGTTTTGCATGTACCTGTCGATGATTCGCAGATGGTATATGTGAACCTGCTCTATGGTGTTGGTGCCCGTAACGAGGATTATGAACATACCGGTCTTGCACATTTGCTTGAGCATCTGATGTTCGAGGGTACAAAGGCCGTGCCTTCGTTCGACGAGCCGCTTGAGAATGCAGGTGGTGAGAACAATGCATACACCAACAATGATGTTACCAACTATTACATCTCCCTGCCAAAACAGAATGCCGAACTTGCATTCTGGATGGAGAGTGACCGCATGTGCAATATCACTTTCGAAAAGAGCAAGGTCGATGTGCAGCGTCAGGTAGTAATGGAGGAGTTCAAGCAGACAACGCTGAACAAACCATACGGCGATGTGAGCATGATATTGCGCGCCATGGCATTCAAGAAACACCCTTATCGTTGGTCTACCATAGGACGTAAGCTGTCGCATATCTCCGATGTTCCGGTATCTGTAATACGCAGTTTCTACAAAAGACATTACGCTCCCGACAATGCAGTGTTGGCTGTTGTGGGTAACATATCCTTTGAACAGGTGATGGAGTGGAGCAACAAGTGGTTCGGTGCCATTCCTGCCAAGGGCTTTGTGAAGCCGGAACTACCGGCCGAGCCGCGCCAGACAAGGCAACGCCGCAAGGTGGTGTACCGCAATGTGCCCGAGAATGCACTGTATATGGGCTTCCACATGGGTAGCAGGCTCGATGCCGATTATTATCCATGTGATGTGATATCGGATGTTCTCTCAAACGGATATTCTGGCCGTCTGCTTCTGCGTCTTGTAAAGGAACAGAAACTCTTTTCAAAGATTGATGCTTTTATTTCGGGCAGTGAGGATGCAGGAATGTTCTGGATATATTCACGTGTTGCCGCGGGAGTGCGCGTTGAAGATGCCGAGGCTGCTTTGTGGCGCGAGCTCGATTTGTTGAAAGAGGAACTTGTTCCGGAGGAGGAACTGGAGAAGGTGCGCAACCGCTTTGAGTCAGAATTTACATTCAGGAACATAGGTGGCGAGAACTTGAGCAACAATCTCGCTCTTGCCGAACTGCGTGGCGACCTTGATTCACACCTGAAAGAACCTGAACGTTACCGCGCCGTAACTGCGTTGCAGGTGCAGGGTGCAGCCAAGGAACTGTTCCGCAGGGGAAATGCCTCGGTGCTTTACTATCTAAAAGGTGAAAAGTGAAAGCTGGGCGGTGAAGGTGAAAACTCGGCATAGTAAAAGTAAACTTTTCTTCTCGCTTACTCGCTGCTTTCCCTTGTAACCGTTACTTGATAAAACATCCTGCTTCTCACTGTGAGAAGCAGGATGTTTTATCAGAAACTTATTGCCATTGACAAACCGTTTGACGAGGTGCCAATCTGCAGCGATGTGTTATATCTTTTCTCCAGGCGGTTGAGCCTTGCCTTGTAGACGCATATAGTCGGTATTCCGGACAAGAAACATAGCGTGCCGGTAACTACCGATGCTGCGCCAATTCCCCAAATAGCGTCACTTAATTCGGCTATGCCTACAATGGATGTACCTAAACCAAAAACCATCAACGATGCTCCACCGGCCAAAAGTCCCGCACCAACCTTGTAACCTTTTCGGTATTTAAGGTAGTCCTGGCTCATGTCAATGCCGTTTATTGAAGAGAAACATGCTGCGGCATTGTGCTTGTCGAGCTCGTAGTCTTCTATATAAACCTTGCTACCATAGATGTCTATCTGTTTTTTGCCAATAGCATCAATGTTGAAATCCTGTGCAAAGGCATTTATGCCCATGAATGCAAGGAACAATAAAATGATGTGCCGTTTCATAATGCAGATGATGTTTTGATATTGTATATTGCTGTTTGTGCGTTTCCTCATTTCTCGAAACTCTGCCACAGCCTGTCGTTGGGCAGTGGGGCGGTTATTGCAATCAACTCCTTTGAAACGGGGTGTATGAACTCGATGTAACGCGCGTGGAGTGATATGCTGCCGTCGGGGTTGGAGCGCTGTGCGCCATATTTGAGGTCGCCCTTGATTGGGCATCCTATTGATGAGAGCTGGCAACGTATCTGGTGGTGGCGTCCTGTCTTCAGCTCCACCTCTATGAGGTTGTAGTTCTGTGAAGCCGCTGCAAGCCTGTAGTGCAATATGGCACGTTTTGAACCCTTTACCTCTTTGGGGTATGAGAAACTCTTGTTCATCTTCTCGTTGCGCAGGATCCATGTTTCCAACTCTGCTTCGGCAGGTGTGGGTATGCCCTTTGTCAAGGCCCAATATATCTTCTTTACTGCGCCTTCGCTGAACATCCTGTTCAATCTCTCGAGCGCCTTGCTTGTCTTTGCAAATACGACAACGCCGCTCACCGGGCGGTCGAGACGGTGGGGCAAGCCTATGAAAACGTTTCCTGGCTTGGCATATTTCTCCTTGATGTACTGCTTCATTGTATCGCACAAAGACTCGTCGCCGGTCTTGTCGCCCTGTACAATCTCGCCTGCAGCCTTGTTGATGACAATGATGTGGTTATCCTCGTAAAGTACTTTCATGGCTTATTGGATGTTTTCAGTTGCTTTGTGTCCGAGTGCGCTGAGTATGACCTTCTCGGTAAAGTGGTATACGAACTTGTCGTCGTTGTTGCGGTTGATCATTCCGTTGATGAAAGGGATTTCAATGCCTTTCAGGCAGAAATGGAGGAAACGTGCGGCAAGGTCGGGGCTTTCGCTGTTGAAGATACCTTTTTGGTTACCCTCGGTAATGATGTGTCTGAACAGCGCAATCTCCTTTGTGTCGAAGCTCTTGCGTATGTGTTCCACAATAAGTATATAGTCCGAGTGCAGGCAACCGTTACGGCGTACAATGTTGCGTGTCATCTGCAGGCGCACGAAGATGAGCTTGATAATCTTCTTGTCGGCAGGCAAGTTCGATATGGCAACCTTTGTAACTGCAGCCGAAATTTTCTTTACCTCCATTTCAATGCTCGCTTCAAGCAGTTCTTCCTTGCTCTGGAAGTATGTGTATACCGTTCTACGGCTTTTGTTTGCGGCCTTTGCAATATCGTTCATTGTGATGTTGCCAATGCCTTCTTTTGAAAATAGTTTTCTCGCGACTTTAATTAATACCTCTCTCGTTTCTATCGTGGACATATATGATGATAAAATGATAATTCTTTGCAAAATTACACAAATGTGCAGTTTTGTGCAAAAAAGCGGTGCAGATTTTATTCTAAAAAACAAGACTTTATCCTTTTTTGAGTAATTTTGCTCTTAAAGAGAAAGTTTTTGCCCGAAAAATTTGTCAGTATGAAAAATTGTTGTACCTTTGCACAAGAAATAAGAAATGCACCGCGGGGTGGAGCAGTGGTAGCTCGTTGGGCTCATAACCCAAAGGCCGGAGGTTCGATCCCTTCCCCCGCTACTACAAAGGAGAGCAATCAGCTCTCCTTTTTTTGTTGTTTTTAAAATATAGTTCTTTTTTAAAAAAAGTTCAATTCTATATAAATTTTCTGTAAATCTTTATATATTTGCCATTATCAAATTTCAGACATGTCAGGAAACGTATTGTCCTGTTGATGGGCAATGTTTGGCCCACGCTTTTGGGATGTCTTTTTATTACAGAATTTTAACG
This sequence comes from Bacteroidaceae bacterium, assembly GCA_017555845.1. GTDB lineage: Bacteria > Bacteroidota > Bacteroidia > Bacteroidales > Bacteroidaceae > HGM04593. Next base: position 12,247 of record JAFZFO010000070.1, read on the forward strand.
GTGCCTTTGGGGCTATAAGCACTTTTTAGAACTATGAAAAAATTTGGAGTATTGGCAATGCTTGTTGCCGTGTTGTGCTTGACAGGATGTGGAGTAGCTGCTACAGTTTCAAACAATGTTACAGAGACAAAGATCGTATTGTCTGAAAATAATTTCAAAGTTGTTGGTCAGGCCTATGGCGAGGCTAAGGCAACATATGTATTCGGTATCGGTGGTCTCGGCCGAAAGGCACTCCGCAACAATGCCATCAATGAGATGTCAAAGAACGCTAACTTGACAGGTGCACAGACTTTGGCTAACATTACAACTAACGCTTCGGTCAAGATGATTACTCCATTGTATGTTGAGGTTACCTGTACAGCGACCGCAAACATCATAGAATTCAAATAACACATTGTATTGCTATACGTGGGGGCAGGGTATGTATCCTGCCTCTTTTTTATATAGTTCCGGATAGCACACCGACTTTGTGGTAAATCGGTGCCTGTTTTTCCTTTTCTACAACTTTTTCAAAAAATAGCACTCATATTTTCTTTGTTCCAATATTTAATTTATATCTTCGCATATGACTATGGCAAAACCATAATATGGCTTTGCGCGTTTTGGAATTTAGGAACTTAATACATACAATGATGAAAACACGTCTTGAACACGATTCATTAGGCGAGATTCAGGTCCCTGCCGATGCTTATTATGGAGTGCAGACCTTGCGTGCGATGGTCAATTTCAAGGATATCTCCGGAATTACCATCAGTGACCACCCTTATTATGTAAAGGCTCTTGCAATGGTAAAGTGGGCTGCGGCACATGCCAACGTATCACTTGGTACACTTGATGAGGAGATTGGAAAGGCAATAAAGAAAGCCTGCGAGGAGATTATGGAAGGTGCATTGGTGGACCAGTTCCCCGTTGACCTTATGCAGGGTGGTGCCGGAACATCAACTAACATGAATATCAACGAGGTTGTGGCAAATCGCGCACTCGAGATACTTGGACATGAAAAGGGCGAGTACCAGTACTGCCACCCCAATGACCATGTAAACCTTTCACAGTCTACAAACGATGCCTATCCTACATCGTTCAAACTCTGTTTCATTCTGCATAATGAGGATCTTGTACGCGAACTGAAACTTCTCATCGCTTCGTTCCGTGCCAAGGGTAAAGAGTTCAATCAGGTAATAAAGATGGGCCGTACACAGTTGCAAGATGCTGTGCCAATGACATTGGGACAGGAGTTCGAGGCTTTTGCTGCCACACTTGACGAGGAGGTTGGCCGTCTTAATGAGATGGCACGTCTGTTCCTCGAGGTAAATATGGGTGCGACAGCAATCGGTACAGGTATCAATACCGAACCGGGCTACGCCCAGGCATGTGTCGATGCTTTGCGTGTCATTTCGGGCAAGGAGTTTGTGCTTGCAGGTAATCTCATAGAGGCGACACCCGATACCGGCTCGACAGTAATGTATTCATCGGCTTTGAAACGTCTTGCTGTGAAGCTTTCAAAGATATGCAACGACCTGCGTCTTTTGTCAAGCGGTCCACGATGCGGTCTCAATGAGATAAACCTCCCACCAATGCAGCCTGGTTCAAGTATCATGCCGGGTAAGGTAAACCCGGTAATCCCCGAGGTCGTCAACCAGATTTGTTTCCGTGTGATAGGCAATGATCTCACAGTTACCTTCGCTGCCGAGGCCGGTCAGCTGCAGCTCAATGTTATGGAGCCTGTAATTGTACATTCAATAATATCTTCAATACGCATGTTGTTGCGCGGTATGACACGTTTGCGCGTTCTGTGTGTCGATGGCATCACTGCCAATGAAGGCCACTGCAAGGAGCTTGTAATGGGTAGCATCGGTATTGTGACAGCCCTTAACCCAGTGCTCGGTTATGAGAACAGCGCGAAGATTGCAAAGCGTGCCTTGAAGGAGAACCGCAGTGTCTACGATCTTGTTCTTGAAGAGAACATGCTTTCAAAAGAAGAACTTGACGAGCTGTTGCGTCCCGAGAATATGATTGCGCCACATAAGATGCCGCACAAGAAATACTGATGTATATAGACAAAAAAAGAACGGACAATCTTAAAAATTGTCCGTTCTTTTTTGTTGTATGCCGCTTTATTATTTTGCGCTGTACTTCTCGTTAAGGCCTTTTACAACATCCTTTGTGATGTCCAATGCCTCGTTTGAATAGAGCATGTTGCCGCCCATCTTTGTGAGGATGAAGTCATACTTGGCATTGCTGTTGTACTCCTGGATGTAGCTGATGATGCTCTGTGTCACTTCGTTTGACTTTGTAAGTCTTGTCTCCTCGAACTCCGCAATAAGAGCCTGGCCGCGCTGCATCAGTTCCTGATCCTTCTTCATGATCTTCTCATACTCGGCCTGTGCACGCTCCTGTGTGGCAAAGACATTGTTCTGTACCTTGTTCTCGAATGTCGCAACCTCTTCCTGAAGGCTCTTTCTCTCCTTCTCGATGATGTTGTTGATGCTCATCTCCTTGCGAAGAAGCTCCTTCTGTACATCCTGTGCAAAGTCGTAGCTCAAAAGGAGTGAGTCGTAGTCAACATAAGCAATTCTGATATTGCATACAGGAGTAGAATCCGCGTTTGTAACAATTGTTGTGCCGGTTGTCTCTACTGTCTGGTCTGCATTTGCTGATTCGCTGTTCTTTGGCGCGCACTGTACAAAAATCAATTGTATAAAAGCCAATGCAGCCAACAGCATGATTGTTTTTGTGGTTCTCATAGTATACATATATTTATTTTTCTCTTCTTTCCTTCACTGCCATGGGGTTCTCTTTGCGTGCATCCCTATCCTGTGACTGTACACACTTTATGCCCCTCTTGCGCATCGCCTTGCTGCCGCCGACATGTGTGTTGGGGAATCTGCCGTTCTTTTTTATAATTACCTTTATGGCAAGTAACGCAACGCAAATTGCAATAATTAACAATGTAAATAGTAAAGTTTTGAACATTTCCATTAACTTTGTAATGTTATCGCCGAATAGGTGTTTTTTATCGACCGTGCAAAGATAGTGCTTTTTATTGTCTTGCGGGATAAGGGATTGCCAAAAAAAGGTAAAAAAGCCGCGATAAAAAGGATAATTAACAATATTTTACGAATTAAGTTATTTGTTTAACAAATTTAAACATTACGAATATGGAGAACAACAAGTTACAGCCCGAAGCTCTTTTCGGCTATTTCAAGAAGATATGTGAAATTCCTCATGGTTCAAAGAATGAGGCCCAGATATCGGCCTATCTGCAGAATTTCGGTAAGGAACTCGGTTATGAGACAATTGCCGATGCTGTGGGCAATGTGCTGATAAAGAAACCTGCATCTCCGGGTTATGAGGATAGAAAGACTATCATCCTTCAGAGCCACATGGATATGGTGTGCGACAAACGCCCCGATGTAGAGCATGACTTTACAAAGGATCCCATTGTTACATGGGTGGATGGCGAGTGGCTCAAGGCACAGGGTACAACCCTTGGTGCCGACAATGGCGTTGGTGTGGCTGCCGAGATGGCTGTGCTTGCCGACCGTTCATTGAAGCACGGACCAATAAACTGTCTCTTTACAATTGATGAGGAGACCGGCCTTACCGGTGCCGAGGCTCTTTCTCCCGAGCTCCTGCAGGGCGATATCCTTGTCAACCTCGATTCAGAGGATGAGGGCGAGATGTTCATCGGTTGTGCCGGTGGGGTATGTAACTATGCCGAGTTCAAGCATCAGTGGGTTCCTGTAAGCAGCGATATGTTCTTTGTGAAGGTCGATATCAATGCTCTTACCGGTGGTCACTCGGGCGATGATATAAACAAGGGCCGTGCCAATGCCAACAAACTGCTTTGCCGTTTCCTGGCGCGTGTTGCCGACAAATATGAGTTCTATCTTTGCGACATTGCCGGCGGTAGCCTGCATAATGCCATTCCACGTGATGCGTCGGCAGTGTTTGCCATTCCATCGGCCAATAAAGAGGATGTCCGCATCGATTTCAACCTCTTTGCTGCCGAGGTGCAGGATGAGTACAGCGTGACAGAGCCTTCAATGCGTTTCACTCTGCAGAGTACCGATCCTGTTGACCGCGCAATTGAGCCTGCTGTAGCCCACAACCTGCTGCGCGCGGTATGTGCGGTGTTCAACGGCGTTTTTGCAATGAGCCAGGATGTTCCGGGCTTGGTAGAGACATCAAGCAACCTGGCTTCAATCAAACGCACTGCCGACGATGCGCTCCTCGTGACCACCAGCCAGCGCAGTTCAATTGAGTCGGCCCGTGACTTCGTGTCATATTCAGTACGTGCGGCTTTTGAACTTGCCGGTGCAGATGTGGTTACAAAGGGACAGTATCCCGGCTGGAAACCTAACATGAAGTCCGAGATCCTTAAGGTGGCTTGCGATACTTACAAGCAGCTGTTTGCCGATGAGGCCAAGATCAAGGCTATCCATGCCGGTCTTGAGTGCGGTCTTTTCCTTGAGAAGGCTCCACATCTGGATATGATATCATTCGGCCCCACAATGCGTGGCGTGCACTCTCCCGATGAGCGTCTGCACATCGCATCGACCGAGCGTTGGTGGAATCATCTCCTCCTGCTGCTCGAAAATGCTCCGGTAAAGTAACGTACGTGCAATAAAAGGCGCTTCTCATCGTTAATGAATATATTGCCAGAACGATGATAAAGAAAATAGCACTTCTATATATAGGTATATTATCGGTACTCCTCGGCTCTTGTGTCGAGGATACCGATTTTTCTTCAAGCCCGTCACTGCGTTTGGAGTTCTCGTGCGATACCGTCTCCTTTGACACACTCTTTTCAGAGGTCATGTCGCCAACCGCCAAGTTTCTTGTCCATAACCGCAACGATAAATCGTTGCGCATCAGTAATGTACAGCTTGAAGGTGGTGGCGAATCGCCTTTCAGCGTGCTTGTCGACGGACAGTACGGAACCTCGATGTCCGACCTTGAAATACGTGCCAAGGATAGTCTGTATGTGTTGGCTTCGGTAACGGTCGACCGCAATGGAAGCGATGTTCCGTTCATGGTAAAAGACTCGCTTATGTTTACACTTGAAAGCGGTGTACAACAGAGTGTTCTCTTGCTTGCCTATGGACGTGATGTTACCTTCATGCGTGGCGAGAATCTGATGACCGATACAGTGCTTGCCCCCGGGCATTATGTCATCTATGACAGCCTTACTGTGTCACAAGGTGCAACGCTTTCGCTGTTGCCCGGTACGACGCTGTATTTCCACGACAAGGCTTTCATGAGGGTTGACGGCAGGTTGCGTGCCGAGGGAACAGCTGATGCTCCCATCGTGTTCCGTGGCGACCGCACTGACCGCATGTTTTCATATCTGCCATATGACCGCATACCGGGACAGTGGGATGGAGTGTTGTTCACTTCCACAAGCAATGATAACCTGCTTGTACATTGTGACATACACAGTGCCAACTATGGCATTAAGGTGGAGCAGGGCGATACGTTGCAGACCCGCATAACAATTGAATCTTCAAAAATCCAGAATTTTCACGGCAATGCACTCGAACTTGTCATGGCGCGTGCAACTGCCATGAATTCGCTTTTTGCCAACGCACAGGGCAACTGCGTAAAGGTCGTTGGCGGCGATGTTAATTTCATCCATTGTACAATAGCAAACTTCTACGTGTGGCGTCAGCGTGATGTGGCATTGGCGCTGCATAACAGTCTTGATGGTGCTCCAGCACCATTGCGTGGTGCCCATTTTGCCAACTGCATAATTGCCGGCTCAAAGGAGGATGAGGTAATGGGCTATCTCACAAGCTTGGGCGACACTGTGCCCAATCCTGTGAACTACCGCTTTGAGAATTCACTCATTAACACCATTGATGCTGCCGATAGCTGCTTTGTAAATATCAGGTACGATAGCCTCAAAGTCTCGCCGTTCGGTAAGGAGCATTTCCGTTTGATTGATAACGAAATATTTGACTATGATTTCCACCTTGCGGCTGAATCTACGGCACGCAGCATAGCAAGCGATGAATATCTTGAGAGCCTGCCTGTTGACATTGACGGTGTACCGCGCACAGCAGGTGCTGTTGACGCCGGCTGTTTCCAGTACGTAGAAGAGGTGGAAGGTGAAATCTGAAAGGTAAGAACTCAAGCATAAGCTGGCTTTTACTCGCTGTTCTCCGTTTTCCGTTTTTCGCTTTCACCTTACTCGTGGTGGTAGGGCAGGTGGTTGATGATTGTGTATGCCCTGTAGAGCTGTTCCACGAACAGCAGGCGTATCATCTGGTGCGAGAATGTCATCTTTGAGAGCGACAGCTTCTCATGTGCTGCCTCGTATACTTTTGGCGCAAAGCCATAGGGGCCGCCGACTATGAATACCAGTCTCTTTGTCGATATGTTCTGTTTGTGCTCAATCCATGCAGCAAATTCTGTGGAACGGAACTCCTTTCCGCCCTCGTCAAGCAGCACCACGCGGTCTCCTGCCTGCAGAGCCTTGAGGATGAGTTCGCCTTCGGCCTCTTTCTGCTGCGCTTCGCTCAGCTTCTTCGCGTTCTTCAGCTCTGGGATAATCTCAATGTCGAACTGTGCAAAGTGACTCAGTCTTTGTGTATAGTCCTTTATGCCTGCTATAATGTTGTTGTCGACCGTGCGTCCCACAACCAGTAGTGTTATTTTCATTCCTGTTTCAATTTATGCCACGAAGATACAATAAAAAATAGTTTTACTTTTGCTTGGGTAACAATAAATGTATATCTTCGCAAAAATAAAACCAAATATTATGAACGTAAAAGACGAATTGATAGACAGGCTTATTGACCTCTCTTTCGCCGAGGATATCGGTGACGGTGACCACACAACCCTTTCGACAATCCCAGCAGATGCTATGGGTAAGAACATGCTCCTCATCAAGGAGGATGGTGTCCTTGCTGGTGTTGAGATGGCAAAACGCATCTTCGCACGTTTTGATGAGGCTTTGCTGGTAGAGGTTCTCATTGAGGACGGTGCCGAGGTAAAGAAGGGCGACATTGCAATGTACGTTACAGGTAGCGTGCGTTCACTGTTGCAGACAGAGCGTCTCATGCTCAACGTAATGCAGCGCATGAGCGGTATTGCCACAATGACACGCCGTTATGTAAAGGAACTTGAGGGAACCGGTACACGTGTGCTCGATACCCGCAAAACTACTCCCGGTATGCGCATCATGGAGAAAGAGGCTGTCCGCATCGGTGGTGGTGTGAACCATCGAATCGGTCTTTTCGATATGATTCTCATCAAGGACAACCACGTTGACTTTGCCGGTGGTATTGAGCAGGCGGTTTCACGTGCCAAGGAGTATTGCAAGGCTTGTGGCAAGGATCTGAAGATTGAGGTTGAGGTACGCACACTCGAGGATTTGCAGAAGGTCATTGATATGGGCGGCATCCAGCGCATCATGTTCGACAACTTCGACACAGAGAAGACACGCAAGGCTGTTGAGATGGTAGCAGGCCGTTATGAGACAGAGTCTTCGGGTGGCATTACCTTCGATACATTGCGCAGTTATGCTCTCTGTGGCGTTGATTTCATCTCGGTAGGTGCCCTTACACACTCGGTAAAGGGTCTCGACATGAGTTTCAAGGCTGTCAAATAACACGATTTGCTGATGCAATATTGCTTTCTGCCGAATAGATTATTTATATTGGAAATAAATATATAACTTGCACGGCATAAAGCAGAATTGTAAATGGCTTGGAGTTATAAAAAACGGTCTGTTGAGTATATCATATACCTCCTTTTCTGGAGTGTGTTGCTGTTGTCGCCGCTTTTTGGCGCCTTCATCAAGAATGCATTCTATAAGGATGATACCTTCTTGCCCACGGTTGATGAGCTCGTGGCGTTCTGGGCATTCCTTTTGCCCGCAATCATTCTGTTTTTTATTAACAACAACATACTTATGCCTTTCCTTCTCTATAAAAAGAAGGGAAGGCATTTTGTGCTTTATCTGCTGTGTGTCATAGTTGCCGGTGCAATAGTCTTTATGGCTTTCCCTGTGGATAATCCCGGTTTTTTGGGTGCGCAGGGCGCGCCCATTGGCAATATGCCGCCACCGCCTTTTGAAGCACCACCTGCCGCTCCTGATGTGGAACAGATGCCACCGCCACCGTTCTTTGGAGAACGTGACGTGTGGATGTTCTTCTCGCACCCAAAGAACATACGTATATTGTTGATGCTTTTTGTGCTTATATTCAACATCTGCGTACGCCTGTTCTTCTTTACCATACGACGCGATGAGAGTATCAAGGAACTTGAAAAGGAGAAACTGCGTTCTGAACTTGAATATCTCAAGTATCAGATCAATCCTCATTTCTGGCAAGGTGGACAAAAAGTAGGATTAAACCTTTGTAATTATTTGATTTACATATCTTTGCGAAGATTATTATTGATATGCTAAAAAAAATGCTTTTATTGTGGCTCTTCCAATGTGGTCAAGAACGGCCTGAGAGGGCGAA
>JAFZFO010000071.1 GCA_017555845.1 Bacteroidaceae bacterium
CGCCAGACCTGTGGAGCTGCGTGCGGACTGTTTATGGTTGCCGGCCTTGAGACCGGCTGCACCGACGGACACGACAAGGACGGCAAGGAAGCGAACTACAAGGTGGTACAGCAACTGGCCGAAGAATTCCGCAAACGCAACGGCTCGCTCATCTGCGCCGAGCTGTTGGGATTGACAAAGAACACACCTACCCCACCGACTCCCGAGGCACGCACAGGCGAATACTACAAGAAACGCCCTTGCGTTAAGATGGTTGAAGAGGCGGCACGTATATGGTGCGAATACCTTGAAAACAACAAAAAAGAACAATAAATATTGGTTTAAACGGCAAATGTCATTGAAAATCACGCACTTTTTGTTTGCCATGTGAGAAAAAAGCAGTACCTTTGCACCCGAAATGGAAAACGGCCATTTTTAGCACTTAACAAGCTAAAACAAAAGCTGTTACAATTTCAAATGAAACTAATATTAATTTAAATACTAAAGAACTATGATTGAGAACGCTGGTGCATTTGCAGGCCGCATCTGGACTGCATTGAACGAGACAGAGGGTCTTACACTTAAGGAGATCAAGACAAAGGCAAAATTGAAAGAGAAGGAGTTGTACCTCGGTTTGGGTTGGTTGCTCCGTGAGGACAAGATCTTCACATGCGTTGCAGGTGAGGAGGAGATCTTCGCTCTCAAGTAATTGAAAACACTATTCAATTATAAAAAAGATGCTTGGCAAAACTGCCAAGCATCTTTTTTATGTCATATCGGCGCATGGAAGACACGCGATTATCAAGATCCTGAGCGTAGCGAAGGATGATATAAACGTTACAAAAACACCTTTGTATTATATCTCTACCGCTAACCCATCATATGCAAAATGCACTCCGGCGGGCAGGCACTTCTCAATCTTTGCATGAAGGCCTATATGGTGCATCATATGGGTAAAATAGGTTTCACGTGGAGAGAGGATATCTACAATGCGCAACGCCTCCAACACTGTCTGATGGCTGCGGTGCGGTTTTGAATATCTCAGCGCATTGATGACAAGCACCTCTACCCCTTCAAGTTTCTCAAGCTGGGCTGGCTCAATGCGGCTCATGTCGGTAATATACGCCAACTTACCGAAACGGTAGCCCACTATCGGCAATGCCGCATGAAAGACGCGGATAGGTTCTATCTCGACATCTCCAATGACAAACGGCTGCATATTCTCAATTGAGTGCAGTTCTATATTGGGCACACCGGGGTATTTGACCGCGCCGAAACAGTAAGGGAAAACCGAGCGTATCTGTTGCGCAGTCTCATCGTTGGCATATATAGGGAACGTGCGTTGCGATGCATAAGGACGGAGATCGTCAATGCCGGCAATGTGGTCATAATGTTTATGTGTAACAAGCAATGCATCAAGATGCGCAACATCGGCACGGAGCATCTGGGCACGGAAATCGGGGCCGCAATCAATGAGTATGGTGGTGCCGTCGCTTTCAAGCAGCGCCGAACAACGCAGGCGTGCATCGCGTGGGTCGGCCGAGGTACACACCTCGCACTTGCACCCGAGTTCGGGCACCCCGGTAGATGTTCCTGTTCCTAAAAATGTGAGTTTCATTACCCGATAACGTTTACCTCCATATTGAGGTTGACACCGAATTTTTCCTTTACCGAAGCGACAACGGCCGATGCAAAGGCAAGGACATCGCGCCCTGTTGCGCCTCCAAGATTCACAACCACAAGCGCCTGATGCTTATAAACACCCACATGCTCATGTGGTGTCTGTTTCCAGCCACACTGCTCTATGAGCCAGCCGGCCGAGAGCTTCACATCGCCACAAGGGAGAGGATACTGCGGCATTGCCGGGTATTCATCCTTGAGCTGCGCAGCTTTTACGGCATCAACAATAGGATTCATGAAGAAACTGCCGGCGCTGCCAACCTGCTGTGGATCGGGCAACTTCGCCGCACGTATCTCACATACAGCACGGCGCACGTTGGCAAGTGTCTCCCCGCCAAGCTCCTCGACCTTATCCTTGAGATTTCCGTATGAGAGTTTGAAACATGCACTCTTGTTCAGCCTGTATGTTACATATGTGACTATGTGACGGCCTTTTTCGGCAGTCTTGAATATGCTGTGGCGGTATGCGAAATCGCAATCGACCTTTGTGAATGAGCAGGCAACGGCATCGGCAATGCGTATGGTCTCAACCTTTTCAATGAGGTCGCCGGCTTCAACACCATAGGCACCCACGTTCTGCACAGCACTGGCGCCAACCTCGCCGGGGATGAGCGAGAGGTTCTCGAGACCACTCCACCCCTTCTCAACGGTATATGCCACAAGAGCATCCCAGTTCACACCACTGCCCACGCGCAACAGGACATGGGATGCTGTTTCCTCAACAACATCGATATCCATTATTGCCGAGTGGAACACCGTGCCATTGAAATCGCCTACAAAAAGCAGGTTACTGCCACCGCCAATGACAAGCGAGTTGCCGGCAAAACCACCATTCAGAAACTCGACAAGCTCATCAGCTGTGCCGAACTCCACGAAACGGGCAGCCTTTGCCTCAATGCCAAAGGTATTGTGTGGCAAGAGTGAATATGTATCAAATTGTCTTATCATAACATTCCGCTTAATATATACCACACCGCAATCATATGACATACCGAACCAAGCAGCACAAAGAAGTGGAAGACGGTGTGTATGTATTTAACTTTATGGAAGCTGTAGAATACTGCTCCTGTGATGTATGCAACACCCTCGCCTACAACCCAAAGAAATACCGACAGCGGCACGGCATTGTAGAACTGCTTCATTGCAACAACTATTGTCAAGCCCATAAGGACATAGCACACAGTCTCAAGGATATTATGTTTCTTGAGGCTATAGAGACTCAACGATGTGCCCACAATGGCACACAGCCAACAGAATGCGAAGATTCCCCAACCCCAATAGCCTACATCGCGCATTGCAATGAGCGTTATGGGCGAATAGCTACCGGCGATGTGCCAATAGATTGCCGAGTGATCGAGCTTGCGGAGCGTCTTGCGCCACTTGTTCTGGGGCGAGCAGGAGTGATAAAGGGTTGAGAACGTATAGGACGACAGCATGCCGAACATATACAACAGCACGCTTGCCAACGCCCAGCCATCGCCACCGTTTGTAACGACTTCTTTGATGAACAGCGCACTGACCACCAGGCCACCCACTATTCCAACAGAGTGAGAAATGGCATTCCATCGTTCCTCCTCTACTGTGTATTTCTTTACATCTTCGCTCATAGCACTCTAATTTAAAGCAAAAGTAGTAAAAAATAATAAACTTTCACTTTCATCGGTGTTTAATAAAATTAAAATAGCAGCGAGACTGCATACATTTACCAGCAAAGATTGCAACTTTTGCCCATAAGCTATTGACAAGGGCTTCATATTGTTGTATATTTGTTGCAGATAGCAAATTATTCGCTATCAGTTGCAAATATTTGCAGCGACTTGTGGCTGTTGTTGCCACAAGGTTTACATTTTATTTAAGGCGTTTACACGCTTTGTTATCCGCTCAACCTAAACTAGCAATTTAAGAGCGAAACGGAAACAAGGTTTTGTAGATGCCCTATGATGATATTTCTCATTCCTAAAGGAAACTTTTCCCAAACGGGGGTGTTGACAATATCAGCGTGGGGCTCTGCATTACTCATTCTGTTTGCGGGGCTTTGCTAGTGCCTGGTTGGGAGTTTGGGTTTTGTGGGCTTCACGCTCTCTTTTTACCCACACCAATCCGTGTACCGCCAATAGTTTAATCTTTAATTTACTATTTTATGGAAAGGTACACATTCAAATTGCAACTCCCAAAGATTCTTTATCTTAGATCACTGCCCGGATGCCCGAAGAAAGAAGAGGAAAGCATGATGCACCGTGAAATTTTCCTACACACCGCAACCGGAGGTCTCGTTGAAATATTTACAAGCGAGGAATATTTCATTGAGGAGAAATACATGCAAATCCATTTTTGCGAAAAGAAACCAGGAAGCGAAATTTACAGATACACAGCTGTTCTGCTGAACAAACCGCATAGCATCAGTTACGAGAACGGAATGTTGGCAATGCGGGATGTTGTCACATGGTATAAAAAGCATGACCATGAATTCGCAATGCTGAATTCATTAAAATGGGTTGACTGCCCCGAATGGCTGGAAATAAACTGATTGCATAGCCAAACAACACAAGAGGGCGAGTAAACCTTGCCCCTACTTCAAAAACACAAAAACGCTCTTGCCGTTTGGCAAGAGCGTTTTTCATATATTTATGCTTTAAATTAAGCGAACCACTTAACGTAAGCGAAGTCCATACGGTGTGGGAGCTCAGCGTGGTTAGGATACATACGGAATGCAATCTTGAATGCACCTGCGTTTGTAGGAGCGATCTCTGCACCGAATGTAAATACGTTACCCTCGCGCTGTACAACCTCCAATGGATAAGTTGCGAATACAGTCTCGTGACCCTTAGCGTCTGGTGCCAATACAACGAGCTCAATAGCTACTGCATTGTCAAGACCCTTCTCGTCAACCTTAACAGTTACGTTGTACTTCTCACCTGCAGACATTGCACCGTTGAGGAAGTCAGCATCAGC
>JAFZFO010000010.1 GCA_017555845.1 Bacteroidaceae bacterium
CGGCAACATTGAGTGCCTCAATACCTACATACTCATACTCGTTAACGTCGTATGGGAGTGCTATGCTCAATGCGTTCACATTGGCAAGAGCCTTACCCTTATCGGTTATAACAACATCCTCGCCAGCCTTGTAGCTCTTCTTGTCTGCTTCGATGCAGAGTGAGCCTGCAACCTTGTTCTCGGGCTTTTCATAAACGCCGTCACCGATGCGTGTCGCAGCTGTTGAGATGTCATAAGCATCGATGAGACCGTTCTCGTTGATGTCGCCTATGCTGATGTACTCGAAGTCGCTGTCGCTCTTGCGCAAGCCGGTGTAGTTGAGGTATGATGTCAAGTCGTTCTCGTCAACCTTCTTGTCCTTGTTGATGTCGCCCGACAAGTATGTCTCTGTGCCAGGAACCTTGAAGATGTACATTTCGCGGCCTGAACCGAAGTTTCCGACAGCCTCTGTTACGTTAATCTTTATGTAACGTGCCTTTGGCTTGTTGTCGAATGTCAGAATCTTGGTCTCGCCGTTGCGCTCCCACTTGATATCCATTGGCTCGCTCCATGTCTCCTTGTTTGTGCTGTAGCAGAGTGTTGCCTTTGTGATTGTACCGTTGCCGGCATCCTCGCGGCCAAGATAGTGGAGTTTGTCAAGAGTAGAAAGACCGTTGAGGTCGATAACCATCTCGAAAGGAACTGCCTTGCCGCTCCATGCGGTGTGCCAGATGTTGCCCTCGTCAAAGTCGAAGAGTCTGTTTGTTCCCTGACCGCCCTGGTTTGGACAGCTTGTTGTAGCAGTGATACCTGTGATAGCCCACTCAAGAGGGTTGCTCTTTGTGGTAGTCTTAACCTCGCTCCACTCCGATGCACCGTTCTTGTTCACTGCACGGACTGCAAATGTGTAATCTGTTACAGGCTGTAGGTCTTCGAACAATAGGCTTGTGTTCTTTATAGTGCTATATATGCGTCCCTCGAAGAGAATTTCGTAGTAATCGGCATTTGCAACCTCGTTCCATGTTGGAGTAATTGTATATGCTTGACAGTTCTCGTCGGTTACTGTTGCCTTTGGTGCTTCAAGAGCTCCCTCGTTTGCAAGCAAGTTGCTTTCGATGTTGAACTCATAACCCTTTATGTTCAATACGATTGCATTTGCTGTAACGTCGTTCTTTGCAACCTTAACCATAATGACAGGGTTCTTAATCATTTCAACCTTCTCGAACTCACTGCCTGCTGTTGCAAAACGGTTGAGGTTAGGCTGTGCATCGTAGAACCATACGTTCTCGCCGTTGTTGAACTCTTCGATTGATGCAACCTCTGTCAACTTGATGCTCTTCTTGCCAACCTTTGCTGTGATTTTCTTTGGCTGTGCGCTTGCGTTGACCTTGAAGATTGTGGTCTTCTCCTTGACGAAACCGTTGAAGTCACCCTTTGTAGGGTTGATTGTAACAGTTACATTGCCCTTTGCGTCGCAGTTCTGCTCAATGAGAGTAGTTGTGAACTGGCCTGCACGGTACAGTTCTGTTACACCGTCGTCATCGTATTCAGTGAATGATGTTGCACCCTGTGGGTAGATCTCGTACATGCGCAATGCCTTGTCCATCTCCTTGACGTTGTTGTTAGGAGCTGTGGTTGGGATGATTGCACCTGCCTTCACGAATACAGGGAGCTTCCAGAGTGGAGTGTCGAAGTTGTTGATTACGCGGCCACCCTCGTAAGCCTCGCCGGTGAAGTAGTCATACCATGTACCCTCGGGCAAATAGATGTTGTTGCGGATATCGTTGCCCTGGGCATCCATTGCTGTGTTCTGGTAGATTGGAGCAACAAGGATGTATGGACCATACATGTACTGGTAACGTGTTGCCTCGCTCATTGTATATGCGTTGGCCTCGTCCTCGAGGAACATTGCGCGCATCATTGGCTTGCCGTCAACAGCCTCGCGTGCGATGCTGTATGTGTAAGGCATGAGCTCTGACTTCATCTTCATGTATGTACGGTTGATTGATGTAGCAGGCTCGCCGAGAGCGTGAGGATACTTCTCGTTTGCACCCCAACCGTCCATGTTGAGCATCATTGGAGTGTAGGTCTTCCACTGGTACTCGCGAACGAATACAGGAACGTTCTTGCCACCGAAGATACCGTCAACGTCGGATGTGATGTTTGGCTGGCCCGAGAGACCTGAACCGATGAATGTAGGGATGTGGAAACGGATGTACTCCCACTCGCCACCTGTCTGGTCACCGCTCCATATTGTAGCATAGCGCTGTGTGCCAGCCCAACCGTCGAGAGAGATGATGAATGGACGTGCGTTGTTGCCGTAGTATGTCATGATGCCGGCAGCGTCGGTAACACCGTTCAAACCGAACGAGTAACCTGCGCCCACCCAAGCAACGTCGGTCTTGAGCACGCGTACACCTGCGTCACGTACCTCGCGTACAAGGTCACGCTGCAAGAGAGCGCTCACGCCCTCACGTGGGTGGAGGTTCGACTCGGTCCACAAACCAATCTCAACACCCTTTGCACGGGCATAGTCACCGAACTCCTTCAAGTTCTGTACGTTGCCCTCGAGTGTCTCGGTCTGGCCATAGCCCGCACCGTAACCGTCATTGGGGAGGAACCAGCCGAGTGGCATGTCCTGTGAAAGGTAACGGTCAACAGCTGCACGTGCCGAGAACTGATAGTTGTTCTTCTCGCCGTTGAGTGACTCCTTTGTACCGCCGTTGTCTGTCTGGCTCTCCTTGTAACGCTTGCCATCCTCGTAGAGCATGCCGTTGCCATCGTTGCTTGGTGTCCAGTAGTCGCGGTTGTATGCGTTGAGGTGACCTACATAGAAACCGAACTTTGGCATCAATACAGGGTTACCTGTCAGCTGGTAGAAGTCGTTGAGCAGTGCAATGCCGTCGCTGTTTACCATGAAGAATACATCGAGGTAGTCGCTCTCATGCATGAGTGTAACCTTTCCTGCCTCCTCGCCGCCGAAGTTGTATGTACCCTTGTTGAAGGTGTGCCACATGAAACCGTAGCCGTTTGATGACCAGAAGAATGGAGCAGGTGATGCCACACCGCCGTCGGTCCAGCTGTTTGTGTTCTCAATTGCAATCTTCTTGCCGGCGTGTGAGAAACGGCCGTTCTGCACGCCACCGCCGTAGAAGAACTCGCCTTCGTTGCCCTTGAGTGTGAGTGTAGTCTTTGATTTCTTGAAAAGCACAGGCTCAACCTCCTCGAATGCTACCTTGCCGGTAGTGAGGTCGGTAACCTTGATCTGTCCTGTTGCCTTGCACACTGCTACCTCAACCTTGCCGGTTGTGATTGTGTACATTTTCTCGGCCTCGTTCACTGCAAGTGCCTTGACCTCCTTGCGTGGGTTGTCAACGAGGATTTGTGCTTCGGGATAACCCTTCATTGGCTTTGGATCGCGTACGATGCCACCGTTGATGTCGCGGAACATACGGAAGATGTTGTCGCCATAGAAGTCGAGGGTAACTCTCTGGCCATCGCTCAAGCGGAGCTCAACTGTGGTGGGGTTGATTTTCTCAACCGCAACAACGCCTGCAGCCTTTTCGCCGTCATTCGAAGCGAAAACCTGTGAAGGCACAGCGGCTGTCAAAAGTGCAGCCGACAGCAAGATTGCCTTGATGCTTTTTGGTGTAAATCTCATAACAGTAGTTTTATAAATTGTTTATGTTTTTCTCTCAAACGGATGGGCTCCGCCGGCGCGGTATCCCACAATTTGCAAAATTATAAAATAAATTATATTAATATATTATATAAAGCGAAAACTTTTGAAAATAGGGTGTTTTATTGTAATAAATGGCTTTTACGACGGCGTTTTTGCGCTTTTTGATGTATCTTCGCACTCCAAAACAAAAAGAAACCACAGCGACCGAAAACTACGATGATATATCCGCAGAATTTTGAGACAAGAATAGAGTTCGATGCTATCCGTCGCATGCTCAAGGACGAGTGCCTTTGCCCTTTGGGCAAGGAACGTGTCGATGACATGCAGTTCATGACCGATTTTGACACCATAAGCCGCCGCCTTGATGAGGTGGTGGAGTTCTTGCGTATTCTGCAGGTAGAGGATGGCTTCCCTGCCGACTTCTACTTTGATGTACGTGAGCCGTTGCAGCGCATACGTATCGAAGGCATGTATATGACTGCCGATGAGCTTTTCTCGCTGCGCCGTTCGCTCGATACCATAGGACGCATCCTCTCGCTGCTGCGCAAGCAGAGCGGCAATGCTGCCGATGGCGACGATTCGCCTCTCTATCCGTCGCTCCGTGCTCTTGCCGGCGATGTTGAGGCATTCCCACGCATCATACGCGACATAGATACCATCATTGACAAGTTCGGCTCGGTAAAGGACAGCGCCTCGCCTGCCTTGGCGCGCATTCGTGGCGACCTTGCACGCACATCGAGCGGCATATCACGTACCTTGAACAGTATTCTTCGCAAGGCCCAGGCCGATGGACTGGTGGAGAAGGATGCCTCGCCCACAATGCGCGACGGCCGCCTTGTAATCCCTGTTGCTCCGGCACTCAAACGCAAGATGGGCGGTATTGTGCACGACGAGTCGGCAAGCGGAAAGACTGTTTTCATTGAGCCTGCCGAGGTTGTTGAGGCCAACAACCGCATACGCGAGCTCGAGGCCGAGGAGAAACGCGAGATCATTGCCATTCTCACAGCCTTCTCACTTGAGCTGCGCCCACAGGTGCCACAGTTGCTCATGGCGTATGAGTTCCTTGGCGAGATGGATTTCATCCGCGCAAAGGCCGAGCTTGCCGCGCGTTTCAATGCCGTCAAGCCATCTATTGACAACCGCCCCATGATGGATTGGGGTACAGCCATCCACCCATTGCTGGAGATGTCACTGCGCAAGCATGGCCGCAAGATGTCGGCACTCGACATTGAACTCGATGGCGACCGCCGCATACTGCTCATCTCGGGCCCCAATGCCGGTGGTAAGTCGGTGTGTCTCAAAACTGCAGGTCTTCTGCAGTATATGCTGCAGTGCGGTTTGCTTATTCCCGTGCACGAACGCAGTAAGGCAGGTATCTTCAGAAGCCTTTTCATTGATATCGGCGACCAGCAGAGCATTGAGGATGACTTGAGTACCTACTCGAGCCACCTGCTCAACATGAAGCATACACTCCGCAATTGCGACAAGCATTCACTCATTCTCATCGATGAGTTCGGTGGCGGAACCGAGCCTCTCATCGGTGCAGCCATTGCCGAGGCTCTGCTCAAGCGTTTCAACGAGCGCGGTGCTTTCGGTATCATAACCACACACTATCAGAACCTGAAGCATTTTGCCGATGCCACACCTGGCATTGTCAACGGAGCCATGCTCTATGACCGTGGCGAGATGCGCCCGCTCTTCCAGTTGCAGATAGGCAACCCCGGCTCATCGTTCGCCGTTGAGATTGCGCGCAAGATCGGACTCCCCGAGGAGGTCATTGCCGATGCATCGCAGATTGTGGGTAGCGACTACATACAGAGCGACAAGTACCTGCAGGATATTGTGCGCGACAAGCGCTATTGGGAGAGCAAGCGCAAGAATGTGCATCAGAAGGAGAAGGAACTCGATGAGATTCTTGGCAAGGTGCAGGAGCAGGGCGATGAACTCAAGAAGAGCCGCAAGCAGATTCTCAAGGATGCACGCGAGGAGGCCGAGCGACTGTTGCGCGAGGCAAATGCAAAGATTGAGAACACCATACGCACCATTGTCGAGGCCAAAGCCGAGAAGGAGCGTACACGCCAGGCACGCCAGGAACTCAACGACTTCAGCAAGCAGCTCGAGGAACTTGCAAAGCAGAAGCTGCAGATGCAGACCGACCGCGAGATGGCAAAGATTCTTGCCCGTCAGGAGCGCAAGAAGAACGGCAAGCAGCCTAAGGGCAACAACGCCCCTGCAGCAGCCGATAGCAAACCACAGCAACCCGAGCGCAAACAACCGCGCATTGAGGTTGGCATGTATGTGCGCATAGCAGGACAGCAGGCCATTGGCGAGGTAATGACATTGAAACAGAATTCGGCAGTAGTGCGCTTTGGAGCAATAAAATCAACCGTTTCCATCGATAGATTGCAGCCAAGCGAGGCCCCAAAGGAGGAGGTACGCAAGGTATCGTTCCTCTCAAGCGAGACACAGGAGCAGTTGCATAACAAACGTTTGAATTTCAAGGAGGATATCGATATTCGCGGAATGCGTGGCGAGGAGGCTGTGCAGACTGTGGGCTATTTCCTTGATGATGCCGTCGTGTGCAATGTACACCGCGTGCGCATACTCCACGGTACAGGTAACGGAATATTGCGCACCCTCGTACGCCAGTATTTGAGCACACAGCCGTTTGTGAAGCATTTCCACGATGAGCACGTGCAGTTCGGCGGCGCCGGAATCACGGTGGTGGAAATAGGTTAAAGGACAAAGGTTAAAGGGCAAAGGTTAAAGGACAAAGGTTAAAGGGCAAAGGGCAAAGGTTAAAGGGCTTAAAGCTGCGAGTGAGTGAGGTGTGAACCGACAGAAAGATGTTGCAAGGCAGTTCTCTGCTTTAACCACACTTCGTGCGATTGAACCTCGACTGCACTCGTTGCGTGCGTAAATAAATTTCCGCCCACTCGTTGGTACGAGCTTTCCGCTTTCAGTTTGCTGCTATGGCAGCAGCAAGCAGCATCAGCGAGAAAACAAGCAGTGTAACCGCTGTTTTGCCAAGCAGGGGGTTGAGCGCAGCACCCTGCGCTTTCTTCATATATTGCCGGTTCTTCAAGTGCAGGCCAAAGTATATCAACACAATAGGCAAGCTCCACAGACGCAGCTTCATCCACACGGGTAACATCGCTGCCATTGCAACCACGCCTGCCAGCATGTAGCACCATCCCATGACTTTGCGACCGAATATTACCACCGTTGTGTTTTTGTTCACAGCCTTGTCGTCCTCCATGTCCCTGTAGTTGTTGACAATGAGTACGTTTGCGGCAAGCAGGCCCACGGCAAATGAAGTGAGCAATGTGTGGTAGTCGAACGTGCCCGTCTGCAGATAACAGGTAAATGTGACAGGCACAACTCCAAAGAAAACTATGACTGCAACATCGCCCAAGCCGTGGTGCGACAAGGGGTAGGGGCCGGCGCTGTATCCCAACGCAAATAATGCAATTGTTGCGCCTACAAATATTAGCCACCATGGACCAAAGAACAGCATTGTGCAACCAATGACTGCTGCAACGGCAAGTGTTGCATATGTGGCACGTTTCATGGCCTTTGGCGTAATCTCGCCCTCGGTCACTCCACGGCGGAAACCCTCTCGTCCTTTCCTGTCAATGCCGTTCCTGTAGTCGTAATACTCGTTACCGAAATTCGATGCAATCTGTGCCAATCCTGCAAACAATACGCACAGCAGTGCCACAACGGCATTGAACGAGCCTTGCAGCAAGGCACATGCTGTACCGCAAAGAACGCCGGCAAGGCTCACCGGCAGTGTCCTCAAACGCATTGCTTCAATCCACTTCTTCATCTTGCATTCTGGTTTATGATGTTGCTCTCTCCTTGCGTCTTATGCAATAGACATATACAAGCAGAATCACATTCATGAGCAAGGCATATATTATGGCCGGTAACGCCATCTCGCCGCTGTTGAAGATGAATGGCGACGATGCAATGGCAATTGCCTGTGCCGCGTTCTGCATTCCCACCTCAATGACAATAGTGCGTCTCACGGCTGCGTTTGAACCGCTTATGCGCGACAGTCCTCCACTGCATAGCATGGCAACCAGAATAAGCAATGCACCCGAAAGGCCAAGCACGGCAAAGTTGTCGGCAATCTCGCTCCTGTATTGCAGGAAGAACACTGCAGCAAGTGTCATCAATGCCGGGAAAGCAAGCTTGCCAAGCACACGTGCGACCTTTGTTGCTGCATCAGGCTTTATCTTGCGGAAAAGAGCACCGGCCAACAACGGCACGAACAACAGTATAAGGTTCTGCACCAGTAGCTTGCCAATGGGCAAGTGGATATCCAGCCCGTTGGCGCTTGACACATAACCGGCAACAAACGCCATTATCACAGGCAAGGTAAACAGAGTGATTATGCTGCTTAATGCAGTCAGGGTTACCGACAGTGCCACATCGCCTTTGGCCAACATTGAAAACACATTGGATGAACTGCCGCCCGGGCAGCATGCAACCAATACCAAACCCATAAAATATATAGGCGGCAACTTCAATGCCCATGCAACGGCAAACGCAATCAGCGGTAGCAGAATGATCTGGCCCAACATACCCAACGCCACAGCCTTGGGGTTTCTTGCCACACCGGTAAACGCCTTCCTGTCAAGGTCAATGCCCAGCAGAAACATCAATACAATGAGAATGGGCATCACAATCCATATAGTATTCATAAGCGGAATTCTTTTAAAGTCATTTGATTACATCCGCAAAAATAAGATAAAAGCTATGGAATTTCCAAATAGTATTCCTTCTTGTTTAATGATTAAGAACTTTCAATTTAAGGAAAACGCACCTTTTGTTAGAAAAAAGTGCTATCTTTAAAATATCAGATACACCTTCATGCTTAAAGTTAAGTTTTTTGCCTGTTGTAAGTGTAATGTATTTTCTGTCAAATAATTGGATACAACAACAGCTCCACGCGGACCGCGTGGAGCTGTTCTATTGATTGGTGGGGCTTTTACTTTGCCTCTTTTTCTATTTCGTCTTCAACGAGGTGTATCTTCTCAAGGATTACCTTGGCATCCTGTTTGAGTTTCTCAACCTTCTGGCGCATTACGTCGACAAGGCTTGCGCCTTTCTTGTTCGATACGCTGAGGAAGCCGATGTTGTTCTCGTATGTGGCAATCTCGCTCTTCATGGCCTCGTACTGGCGGATGAGGTGCTCGCGTTCGCGCTGAAGGCTACCTGCGCCCTTGCCCATGTTGTTGCGGAAGTTGGCGAGCTTGCGCTCGTTGGCGCTGGCGTGGAGCTTGTCATAGAGTGCATTGCTTGCCTCGCGGTACTCCTTGTAGAGCTTGTCCTTCTCCTTGAATGGTACAAAGCCTATGCTGTTCCACTCCTGTGTGAGTGCCTGGAGCTGCTTGGTCTGCTCGGGGGCGGGGAGGGTGGTGTCTATTGCCTTGATCTTCTCGATGACGGCGCGCTTGAGCTTGAGGTTCTCCTGCTCTACATTGCGCTGTGATGATGTGGCTGCGTTGCGGCGCTCGAAGAAGTAGTCGCAAGCGCTGACAAAGCGCTTCCACAATGCCTCGGAGTGTTTCTGTGCCACGGCGCCAATCTCTTTCCACTCTTTCTGCAGCTTGGCGAGCTTGTCGGCTGTTGCCTTCCAGTCCTCGCTCTCCTTGAGTGCCTCGGCCTGTTCGCAAAGCTCTTTCTTGCGCTCGAGGTTCTTGGCAAGGGTGCTCTTTGCCTCCTTGAAGAACTCGCTCTTCTGAACGAAGAAGTGGTCGCATGCTGCGCGGAAACGCTCGAATATCTTGAGGTTCATCTTCTGTGGTGCAAAGCCAATCTCCTTCCATGCTGCCTGCAGGTCAAGAATCTGCTGTGTGGCGTTGTTCCATGCCTGGTATGTTGTGAGGGCTGCGAAGTCCATCTGCTCAATCTGCTCGCAGATGGCTGTCTTCTTGTCAAGGTTCTCCTGTTCCTTCTCCTTCTTTGCCTCGAAGTGCTCCTGGTGACGGCGGTTGACAATGGTTGATGCTGCCTTGAAACGGTTCCATACCTCCTCGCGCAAGTCGGGAGCTACGGGGCCTGTCTCGCGGAACTCGTTGTGCAGCTGCTGCAACTGGCGGAACGCGCCAATGACGTCGGTGTCCTCGGCAAGTGCCTCGGCCTGTGCGCAGAGCATTGTCTTTGTCTCAAGGTTCTTCTTGAAGTCGTATTCGCGGAACTCGCTGTTGATTTTCAATACATCGTAGAACTGCTCGACGAGCAACTGGTACTGCTTCCAGAGTGGAGCAACCTGGCTCTGAGGTACGTTCTTGATCTCTTTCCATGATGCCTGGAGTGCGCGGAACTCGTTGACCTCGGGGGTGCCCTGTGCGGCCTTCTCTACAAGTGCCTGCAACTGCTGGAGCAACTGCTGTTTCTTCTCGAGGTTGTCCTGCATCTCCTTTTCCTGTGCTGCAAGCCAAGCGTTGCGCTTTGCCTTGATCTGGTTCATGTGCTGCTTGAAGGTCTCCTCAAGCTCATCGGGCTGTGGAACAAAGAGTGCTTCCTCGCCACCCTGTGCCACGTGCTCCTTGAGGGCTGCCTCAATCTCGGCTGTGCGCATGCGGTAGAACTGTACCTTCAAGGCTTCGGTCTCGGCTTTGCTGTTGAGCGCATCGTCGCTCTCGGCAATCGCCTGGAGTCGCTCGATGATTTCCTGACGGCTTACCGGTCTTGCTGCCTCGCTCTCGTTTACTGCATCCTCAGTTTGTGGAGTCTCCTCGTTGATGCTGTTCTGCTGTGTAAACTCAGTCGTAGCGGCGTTGACAGCCTCATCAGGAGTACTCGCAATGTTCAGCTCTTGTGGCTGTACATTCGATTTGATACTTTCGCTCATTCTTTTCTGTTTTTGGTTTATAAAAAATACAACACAAAAAACAATGTGGCTTCCCATTTATTCAACGGAAAGCCCATTTGTCTTTCTGCAGTTTCTGCAAATATAATGGTTATTTTAAGATTTGGTTTAAAAAAACAAGAAAAAAAGGTTTTTGCAGCTCTTTTAGCCCTTTGTGCCTATTGTCCTTATTTCATTTTGACCTCAATGATGCATGGAAAGGCATAGCTGCGGTCGTTGCGCAGGTTGAGGCTGTGGTGCAGGTTGGCGATGGTGCGGCGTGGCTTGACGCGTGCAATCTTCTTGCCATTGTGGCGTATGGTAACCTTCTTGTCAAGGTCGACAAGGTGGTCGTTGAGGTAGATGGTGAGCTTGCTGTAGTCGCACTGTGCGATGTTGATGTCGTTGCCGTCGATATTGGCAATGACTGTTTTGCCTTGCTCAACCTCATCGGCAGGGGCTGTGAGCCAATAGAAGTGCTCACGTGTGACAAACTCCTGTCGCCATACAATCTGCTTTGGGTATGGCGCACGGCGGTACTGTGCCATCCAGCCTATTGCGGCGGTGTCGACACGGTCCATCCAGTGGCCTTTGCCTTCAATGATGTTGTTGCTGTGTATGTACTTGCCGGGGTGCGCTGCGCTGAGCGAGTCCATTACCTGTGACTTCTCCTTGGCAAGGGTGTTGCGGTTGTAGTAGTGGTCGTGCTCACCCATCCATATCATGTATGGGGTGTTGATGAGGTTAATCTGTGATGACTCGCCGGGGTGGCCTGCCATCATTGAGGCGGCTGCCCACTTGTCGGCCATGCGTGGGGCAAGGCGCCACACGCCGTCGCCACCGGCCGAGTAGCCCATGAGGTATACCTTGTTGGGGTTCACGCCCTCGAACACTACGCAGGCTCTGATGACATCCTCGAGCATCTCATCGAGGCCTTTGCGGTGCCACAGGTCCGATGTGTTCCATGGTGCGCGTGGGGCGATGTACACACCCTCGGCAGGCTCGTAGAGATATATCTGGTTCATCCACTGCTCGTCATTGACCTCTTTGGGGCAGTGGCCGCCACCATGCATTGAGATGTAGAGGCTGCGGCCGTCCTTGGGGGCGGCACCGAACACGCGGCAGGCGCAGGCGAGCTTGATGGAGTCGTGCGAGATGGTCATGCGCTGCCACTGTGGGCCAAGCTCCTGGGCGCTCTTCCTGAGCCACAGGGAGTCGATGATGTATGCCGCCTCGTTGCTGTCGGCCTTGCTGAGTTTCTTGTTGGCAAAGCGCTGCACGGAGAGTTCACCCTGGGGGGCACTGAGCCAGGCCTTGAAATCCTGTACCTGGGCTGTTGAAACGGATGGTGCAAAAAGCAACAATGCCGCGATGGCGGCAATTGTTGTTATGAAATTGATTCTTTTCATTTATTTATAACATTATTTTACTCAGCGCCATTGATATTATCATGTAGAATGTCATACCGCTGAGGTCGTTTATAATCTGTATGAACGGTCCCGTGGCAACTGCCGGGTTGATGTTGATTCTCTCGAGCACCATGGGGATGAATGTTCCGAATGCCGAGGCAAAGAGCACTACGACAAAGAGACTGAGCGGAACGGCCAATGTCACGATGTCGACGGCACCGTACACAAAGAAGTTGTATACATAGACCATCAGTGACAATATGGTGGCGTTGATTATGGCTACAACCATCTCCTTGAGGATGTGCCTGAAGATGTGGTGCGGATTGAGTGAGTTGTTGGCAAGTCCCTGCACGGTGATGGCCGATGACTGTGTGCCTACGTTACCTCCCATACCGGCAAGCAACGGGATGAACAGTGCCATCTCGGGGTGGCTGCCAAGGGTGTTTGTGAAACAGTTCAGCAACAGTGATGAACCGATACCTCCTAACATGCCGATGATGAGCCATGGCAGGCGTGCCTTTGTCTGCACGAACACGTTGTCGCTTGTCTCCACGTCCTGGGTAAGACCGGCGGTAAGCTGCTGGTCGTGCTCGGTCTGTTCACGAACCTCATCCATGATATCGTCGACGGTAATCTGTCCCACAAGGCGGTTGATCTTGTCGACAACGGGTATTGCCACCAGGTTGTACTTCTCGATGAGCATTGTTACCTCATCGATGGGGGTGTCGACATCTACACTGATGATGTTGGTCTCCATTACGTGTTTCACTTTAGAAACCGATGGGCTGGTAATCATCTTTTTCAGTGGGAAGAGACCGCACAGGCGCTCATCATCATCCACTACGTAGATGTAGTATATGTCATCGAGCTCCTCGGCCTGCTGGCGCATCTCCTTGAGACACTCGGGCATACTCCAATTGCCGTTAACGACAACCATCTCGGTACTCATGAGACCACCGGCGGTGTCCTCGTCATACTGCAGAAGGTCTACGATGTCGCCGGCCAGCTCAATGTCCTGAAGGTTTGAGAGGACCTCTTCCTGCTTCTCCTCGTCCATCTCACGGATAATCTCAACGGCGTCGTCGGTATCCATGTAGTTGACGAAGCGTTTGGCAATGGCCTCGGAGGGGAGTTCCTCGAGAAGCTCGTTACGCAGGTCTTCGTCCATCTCGATGAGGGCATCGGCTGCCGTCTCGTTGTCAATCTGACGGTAGAGGAAGCGTGCCTGCTCGGTGGTGAGCTCAAGACAGATCTCGGCGATGTCGGCAGGGTGCAGCTTTGAAACCGCTTCCTGCACCATCACGGAGTCTTTTTTCTCTATAAGCTCCTTTATGTGGTTGATGAATTCCTGAGTCATAAATCTCTGCTTTTATGCCAAATCACGTTCAACTTTGTTTGTCAACTCAATGAAGTCCTCGATTGACAGCTGCTCGGGGCGCTTGTCAAGGACGGGGTCGCTCAACAGCTGCGACTCCTTGCCCACAATCTGCTGGATGGAGTTACGCAGTTTCTTGCGTCGCTGGTTGAAAGTGCCCTTTACTATCTTGCGGAACAGTTCCTCGTTGCATTCCAATGACTGGCGGCTGTTGCGCTGCATCAATACTACGGCACTCTTTACCTTCGGTGGGGGCGAGAATACGTTCTCGTCGACGGTGAAAAGGTATTCAACATCGTACCACAACTGTATGAAGATGCTGAGGATGCCATAGGCCTTTGTGCCGGGCTTGGCAGCAAGGCGCTCGCCCACCTCCTTCTGTATCATGCCGCTACAGTAGGGGATGAACTCCTTGTAGTCGAGCATCTTGAAGAAGATCTGGCTCGATATGTTATAAGGGTAATTGCCGATGAACATGAATTGTTCGCCATCGTAAAGGCGGTCGAGGTGCATTTTAAGGAAATCATCGGGGATGATGTTCTCCTCCTGCAACTGGGGCAGGTTGCTGCACAGGTAGGCAACGGATTCCTCGTCAATCTCCACTACTTTCAGCGGGTGCTGCTTTTCGAGCAGGAAACGGGTAAGTACACCCATACCCGGGCCGACCTCAAGGATGGGGATGCCTGGACATACATCAACGGTGTCTGCAATTCTTTTTGCAATGGACAAATCAATGAGAAAATGTTGTCCTAATCTTTTTTTTGCCGTTACTTCCTTCATCGCCAATCGCTTTTTTATTTAATAATGCTTAAAAAAGCAGTTTTTCTTCAATAATTATTTTATCTTTGCGAAAATACTTCGCGCTTTTAGCGCCGTCGCAATGTTGCAAAGTTAACCAAAACTATTAAAAACACTCCAAAAGTTGTGAAAAAGATTTTAAATTATACGTTAAAAACAGCGTTGCCTATTGTACTGGGTGCTTTCATCCTGTACATGGTGTACGATGATTTTGACTTTTCGCAGTTCTGGAGCGGGCTCAAGGAGATGAATCTCGTGTGGTTCACGGTTTCGGTCATCTTCGGTATAATGAGCCATGTTATAAGGGGTTGGCGTTGGAAACTGACACTTGCTCCTTTGGGGTATAACCCCTCGGCGGCAACATGTGTCGACTCGGTCTATGTGGCTTATGCCGCGAATCTGGTGCTTCCACGCGTGGGCGAGGTGTCGCGCTGTGTGATACTCGAGAGGCATGAACATGTGCCTTTTGCGCATGCGCTCGGTACGCTGGTTATGGAGAGAATGCTTGACACATTGATGGTGCTGCTCATTACACTTGTTGCGGTGGCATTGCAGTGGCCGGTGTTCTGCGAGTATGTGAGTGAGGCCGGCATACAGGTGCCCGGTGGCGCAATGCTCTCGACACCGCGCGGCATGGTCATTGCCCTGCTTTCAATGGTGGCAATAGCGGTGTTGCTGTTCTACTTCTTGCGCAAGTTGTCAATCTGGCAAAAGATAAAGTCGTTTGCGGCACGTTTCATGGAGGGACTTCTCTCCTTGAAAAAGATGAAGGACGGCTGGCTGTTCGTTGTTGAGACAGTGGGTATATGGTTCTGCTATTTCATGCAGTTCTACCTGTGTTTCTTCTGTTTCGGCTTCAGCAGTGGCCTGTCGGTGGCGGCGGCGTTGCTGCTCTTTGTCGGCGGCAGCATAGCGGTGGTGGTGCCCACACCCAACGGGGCCGGTCCATGGCACTATGTCATTATAGGCATCATGGTGCTTTATGGCGTTACAACAACCGATGCGCAGGTTTTTGCGTTGATAGTACATAGTACCCAGACGCTGCTTGTTGCGGTGCTTGGACTGTATGGTATTGCGGCATTGCAGTTGAGGGCAATGAGGGCAAACAGAAAGATAAATAATTAAAAGGTATAAATATTAACAATTAACATTTTCTATTATGGCAATAACAATTAAGGATCTTCAGCCACGCGAGGTGTGGAAGCACTTTGAGGCGTTGACACAGGTGCCTCGCCCATCGGGCCACCTTGAGAAAATACAGAAATATCTGCTCGACTTCGGTAAGAGCATCAATGTAGAGACATGGCAGGACGAGGCAGGCAACATCATCATGCGCAAGCCTGCTACTCCAGGTCTTGAGAACCGCAAGGGTATTATCCTGCAGGCACACATGGACATGGTGCCACAGAAGACTCCGGACAGCAAGCACGATTTCATCAATGATCCTATCACTACAGTAGTGAAGGGCGACTGGCTCTATGCCGACAACACCACTCTCGGTGCCGACAATGGTCTTGGCGTTGCTGCAATCATGGCAATCATGGAGGATTCTTCACTTCAGCACGGTCCACTTGAGGCTCTCATCACTGCTGATGAGGAGACCGGTATGTTCGGTGCTTTCGGCCTCAAGGGCGGCGAGCTCGAGGGCGAGTTGCTGTTGAACCTCGATTCAGAGGAAGAGGGTGTCCTCTACATCGGTTGTGCCGGTGGTCTTGACATCTCGGCTTCAATGGAGTTCATGGCAGAGGAGAGCGATGATGCCGATGTTGCTGTGCGCGTTCAGCTCAAGGGCTTGCGTGGCGGTCACTCAGGTCTTGAAATCAACGCTGGTCGCGGTAATGCAAACAAGCTCATGGCGCGTTTCGTACGTGAGGCTATGGATGAACTTGCAGTTGTTCTCGCAAGCTGGAACGGTGGCAACATGCGTAATGCCATCCCTGCAAGCTGTGAGGTTGTGCTCACATTGCCCGAGGAGGCTATCGATGAGCTCAAGGAGATTGCAGCAAAGTACGAGGCTCTCTACAACAGCGAGTATGCTACAATTGAGGAGGGTATCACAATCACTGTGAGTGAGACCGAGATGCCTGAGACTGTTGTACCACAGGAGATCCAGGATAACCTTGTTGATGTTATCCTCGCTTGCCACGACGGCGTATTGCGCTTCATCCCAACAATCCCCGACACTGTAGAGACATCAAGCAACCTCTCTATCGTTACTATCGGTGAGGGTAAGGCCGAGATCAACATCCTCGCACGCAGCTCTTGCGATACAATGAAGGAGTTCCTCGCATTGCAGCTCTCAAGCTGTTTCGCAATGGCCGGCATGAAGGTAGAGCTCAGCGGCGGTTACAGCGGCTGGCAGCCAAACGTGAACTCTCCATTGTTGGCGGCGTTGAAGACTGCATACAATGAGATGTTCGGCAAGATGCCTGATGTTCGCGTTATCCACGCTGGTCTGGAGTGCGGTATCATCTCTACAAACTATCCAAAGATGGACATGGTTTCATTCGGTCCTACATTGATGTCTCCTCACTCTCCAACTGAGCGTGTTGAGATTCCGACAGTAGAGAAGTTCTACTCGCTTGTAAAGGCGCTTGTAGTGAATGGCGTGCTTTAATACACGTCTCCTATTTATAAAAAAGGCTCCCGAATGCATTCGGGAGCCTTTTTTGTGTTTATGGTGGCATTATTCCAACTTTTTTTGGCGGTTATTGAAAAAAAGAGATTAAAAGTGTTTTTTTTATAAAAAAAATAATAATTTTGCGGTCAAGCGATTGGGCTTTCTGGTCGTGCAGATACATTAACTTAAATTATATGATTATGAAAAAGACATTTAAACTTTCAGCGTTGTTGCTTGCTGCAACTATCATGTTCTCATCTTGTATCGGTTCTTTCCGTTTGACAAATCAGGTTAAGGACTGGAACCAGTCAGTAAGCAACAAGTGGGTTAACGAAGTTATATTCTTGGCTTTCCACATTGTGCCAGTTTATGAGATTACAATGTTCATCGACGCTCTTATCCTCAACTCTATCGAGTTCTGGTCAGGCAAATCGGCTTCTGTTGAGGCTGGTGACTCAAAGATCGTGAAGAACAGCCAGGGTCAGGATGTTGAGATCACTGCAATGGAGAATGGTTACACTCTCTCAAACGGTGATATGTCAATGAACCTTTTGTTCGATGAGGAGACTCAGGTATGGAGCGCAGAGTACAACAACCAGACAACACAGTTGATCAAGATGGTTGACGACAACAATGCTCAGCTTTTCCTTATGAACGGCGATGTTATGGACGTTACATTGGATGCTCAGGGTGTTGAGCTCGCTCGTCAGTGCATGACAAACTGCTTTGCAATGGGTAAATAATGAGGTATAACCTCTTTTGATATGACATAGCCGCCTTTTTGGGCGGCTATGTTGTTTTTACGGGGCTTATTTGCTATCTTCGCAAAAGATGAATGACTCTGTTTATGGAACATCCCGAGAACAACGAGGCTTATAAAGGGCTGAGAGTGAATGATGGAGTGGAGGCTTTGGGGCCTGTGAATCCATATCTTGCCACAATGCGGCGCAAAAGGGCGGCGCAACTGTCGGTGAATGACTACGTGGAGGGGGTATTGCGTGGCGATGTCACGGTACTCAGCCGTGCTGTGACTCTGCTTGAGAGCCTGCTGCCCGAGCATCAGGCAATGGCGCAGGAGGTGGTGGAGAAGTGTCTGCCACATTCGGGCAAGTCGCTGCGTGTGGGAATAACAGGTGTGCCCGGTGCCGGAAAAAGTACTTCAATAGATGCTTTCGGCATGCATCTTCTTGCCAACACTGCAGGGAAGTTGGCCGTGCTTGCAGTTGACCCCAGCAGTGAGCGCAGCAAGGGCAGTATCCTGGGCGACAAGACGCGAATGGAGAGGTTGTCGGCGCACCCGCGTGCATTCATACGCCCCAGTGCTTCTGCAGGTTCGTTGGGCGGCGTGGCGCGAAAGACACGTGAAACGATAATACTGTGTGAGGCTGCAGGATATGACAATATCTTTGTTGAAACGGTTGGCGTGGGACAAAGCGAGACAGCGGTCTATTCAATGGTCGATTTCTTCCTGCTTATACAGATTGCTGGTGCCGGAGATGAACTGCAGGGTATAAAGCGTGGAATAATGGAGATGGCCGATGGCATTGTGATAAACAAGGCCGACGGCGAGAATGCCGATGAGGCACGCCGCGCGGCAGTACATTACAGGAATGCGTTGCAGCTGTTCCCCATGCCGGCAAGCGGCATGCGTCCCGAGGTGCTTACATACTCGGGATTCTATGATCTGAACATAGAGAACGTGTGGGGGATGATAGACAATTATATTGCAAAAGTGAAGGCGAGCGGCTGTTTTGATGAACGCCGACGCTATCAGCAGAAATATTGGATGTATGAGGCCATAGACGAGCAGCTGAAGGCACGTTTCTATAATGCCGATGGAATGGCGGATATCCTTTCCCGTTATGAGCAGCTGCTCCTTCAGGGTAAGACTACCTCTTTTGCCGCAGCAGGCAAGGTACTTGATTATTTTGATAAAATTGGGAACGGAAATGTGTGACAAAAGA
The DNA here is from genome assembly GCA_017555845.1 of Bacteroidaceae bacterium. Classification (GTDB taxonomy): domain Bacteria; phylum Bacteroidota; class Bacteroidia; order Bacteroidales; family Bacteroidaceae; genus HGM04593. The sequence continues at coordinate 18,690 of JAFZFO010000010.1, forward strand.
GCATTGAGACGTGCGGTGCGTGAAAGGATTGCGATGATTGAAGCGCCCGATGCGCAGGAGCGTTCAGCTGTCATATGCGAGGAGGTAAAAAGACATATTGCGGTGAGCGGTGCAAGGGTGGTGGCGCTCTTTTCTCCATTGGGCGATGAGCCGCAGCTGTGGCCATTGGTGGAGCATCTGGCGCAGAGACTGTCGGTTGTGCTTCCACGTGTGGAGGGGGATGTGATGAATTTCTACTCTTTTGACAGGGGTATGATGGCTACGGGTGCCTTTGGGATAAATGAGCCGCAGGGTGGTGTGCCTGTTCAGGCCTACGAGATTGAGGCGATAGTGGTTCCAGGCGTTGCCTTTACTGAAAGTGGTGCACGAATGGGGCGCGGAAAGGGGTTCTATGACAAGTATCTGTCGCAGGATGATTTTTCGGCGTTGAAGATTGGCGTCTGTTACCGTGAACAGATTGTGCCGGAGATTCCGGCAGAGCCGCATGATGTTCCGATGGATGTCGTGATATATAAATGAAGGAGAGCCACGTGGCTCTCCTTCATCAGTTGTTGTACATATTGGAATGTTATGATGCGAGAATCTCCTGTGCGCGTACAGTGTCACGGTCAAGGGGTTTGTCGTCCTTGATGGCTTTGGTAAACGGAATGTATACAATCTCGTTGTTCTTGAGACCTACCATGACATTGCGCTGGCCCTCGAGCAGTGCGTCAACGGCAGCCACGCCAAGGCGGCTTGCGAGGATGCGGTCGTTTGCTGTTGGGCTACCGCCACGCTGCAGGTAACCAAGGATTGACACGCGTACGTCGAGTTCGGGGAAACGCTGGCGCATGCCATCGGCAACCTCCATGATGTTGTAGTCCTTCTCGCGGCCCTCGGCAAAGAGAACGATACTGCTGCTCTTTGTGCGGCGCAGACCGTTGGCGATGAACTGGTTGATCTTCTCGAACTCGGGGTCGATCTCGGGGAGTACGCAAGCCTCGGCACCGGTTGCGATTGTACCGTTGAGAGCAAGGAAACCCGCGTCGCGGCCCATAACCTCAACGATGAAAAGGCGCTCGTGTGATGATGCGGTGTCGCGGATCTTGTCGACACACTCCATGATAGTGTTGAGGGCAGTGTCGTAACCGATTGTGGTGTCAGTACCGTATAGGTCGTTGTCGATGGTTCCGGGCAATGCGATACATGGGATGTCGAACTCGCGTGCAAGGTTGTATGCTCCGGTGATAGAACCGTCGCCACCAATTACAACGAGTGCGTTGATGCCCTCTTTCTGCAGTGTCTCGTATGCCTTTGCACGGCCTTCTTCGGTCTTGAACTCGTCGCAACGGCTTGTCTTGAGGATTGTGCCTCCGCGCTGGATGATGTTACTTACGTTCTCGGTCTTGAACTCCTTGATCTCTCCGGTCATAAGTCCTTTGTAACCACGATAGATGGCCTTTACCTTAATGCCGTGGAAGATGCAGGCGCGAGTGACGGCGCGGATAGCTGCATTCATGCCGGGTGCGTCACCTCCGGATGTCAAAATACCGACGCATTGGATTTTGTTTTTCATATTACTTGTTATTATAGTTGATTATAGTAGTCTTACAATTCTCCATCAGCCATTTGGGGGTGGATGTGGCTCCGCAGATGCCAATCGACTGCACTCCGGTGGTGAGGCTCAGGTCAAGGTCCTCGGGACCCTCTATCTGATATGAATTCGGGTTCATCTTCTTGCACTCATCGAACAGGATGCGTCCGTTTGAGCTCTTCTTGCCGCAGACAAAGAATATCAGTTCGTGTGATTTTGCGAACTCCCCAATGCCGTTGAGGCGGTTGGCAACCTGTCCGCATACGGTGTTGAACGACTCGCATTCCCTCTCCTTGTCGACGTGCTCCTTTATCTCCTGGACAACATGTCTGTATCCTTCGAGCGATTTGGTTGTCTGTGAGTAGATGTATGTGTTCTTGTCTTTTGCTATCTGGTCTATCTGCGAACTGCTTTCAATGACGGTGGCTGCGCCATGTGTCTGTCCCACAAGGCCAAGCACCTCGGCATGTCCGGCTTGTCCGTAGATGATTATCTGGCTGTCATTGCCGTTTGTCTCCTGCCATTTCTTCTTTATGCGCTGCTGCAGCTTGAGCACTACAGGGCAGGTGGCATCAATGATCTCGAGATTGTTCCTTTTGGCTATTTCGTATGTTGCCGGGGGCTCGCCATGGGCTCTGAAAAGAACCTTGGCATTGTGCAGTTTGGCGAACTCATCGTGGTTTATGGTGATGAGGCCAAGCTTCTCGAGCCTGTCGCACTCTATACGGTTGTGCACAATGTCGCCAAGGCAATAGAGCGTTTCGCCCTTTTGCAGCTCCTCTTCGGCTTTCTTTATGGCTGTTGTTACACCAAAGCAGAATCCTGAATGTTCGTCTATCTCGATGTTGAGCATTATCGTGTGATGTTGTTGAATTGTTCAATAAGCCACTCCATCTGTTGTTCGCGGGTGAGGTTGCTGTTGTCAAGCAACAGGGCATCGTCGGCCTGTTTCAGAGGGCTCACTTCGCGTGTCTGGTCAATATGGTCGCGCAGGAGGACATTGTCAAGGATCTCCTGGAAGTTTGCGTTGTCGCCGCGTGCTGTGAGCTCGTCGTAACGGCGCTGTGCACGTACCTCGGCCGATGCGGTTACAAATACCTTCATCTCGGCATTGGGGAACACTGTCGTGCCAATGTCACGGCCGTCCATGACAATGCCTTTCTTCTCGCCCATGGCACGCTGCTGCTCAATCATCTCGCTGCGTACAAAGTCGAGCGCTGCAACCTGGCTCACTACCTGTGAAACCTCGAGTGAGCGTATCTCGTGCTCTACGTTCACGCCATTGAGGAATGTGAGCGAGTTCTTTGTCTCGGGGTCGGCCTCGAATGTGATGTGTATCTCGCCCATTCTGCTACGCAAGGTCTCGGTATCTATTGAACTGCCGTTGATGAGGCCGTTCTGCATGCAGTAGAGTGCAACGGCACGGTACATGGCACCGCTGTCAAAATAGAGGTAGCCGATGTTGCGTGCAAGAGCCTTTGCCATTGTGCTTTTGCCGCATGATGAGAAACCGTCGATTGCTATGATTATTCTTTTCATATATGTCGTGTTTTTGTTTATTAGAGTGAATAGGCAATATTGAAGAGCAGTGATGATGATGATATGTGCAGCTGGTTGTAGGATGCGCTGAACTTGATCCTGTTCAGATGCAGTCCGGCTCCAAGGCTGAAGCCTGTGAGGCCTCTTGCCGTGGAGAGCTCTCTGCTCGTTCTGTAATTGTATCCGATGGATGCGTAGAAATTGTCGCCAATGAGGATGTCTGCACCAAGAACGATGTGCTTGATCAGCAGTTCTCCAAAATTATCCTTGCTGCCGTCGGCATTGTAGAAGTCGGTCGCCTTCCAACGGTGGAGGTTGACAAGGGTTCCCGACAACAGGATGGGGGCGTGTGCAAGACGCTTGGTGAAACCCAACTGTATGTCTATGGGCATTATCTCATGCTCTGTTTCAAAGGTCATTACCTGTCCGCCAAGGTTCTTGAATGTCAGTGAGGCCGAGAAGTCGTTGTCGGGGTTGTAATAGTTCAAGCCAAGATCCACTCCTATTGCGAGTGAGTTGAGGCTCTCGTATTGCGAATAGATGAACTTGCCCGACACACCGCCGCTCCAGTGTTCGCTCAACAGGTTGCTGTACATGAAGGCCAACTCCATGTCCATGGCGCGGAATGTGCCTGTAAAGATATTGTCGTGTGTATATCCGTCGAACTTGCCGTAGTCGATGTATCTTGCAGCCACGGCTCCTGCGGAGCGTTCGCCGAAGGTCTTGTTGAATGCGGCTCCGGCAACCTTGCTGCCGCTCATGTATGTCATGAACGAGAGGTCGATGGTCTTGTCCGATACGTTGATGAGCAGTGCAGGATTGTGCATTGACATTGAAAGGTCGTCATCGATTATGGAGATGTTGCTGCCGCCGAGTGCTGCTGCATGCGACGAGTAGGGCAGCCTCAAAAAGTTGAAGGCGCTCTCTCCACCCTGGGCCATGATGGTTGCGGGGATAAATAGAAGTATGTATAAAAAAGTTTTTATAGGCTTCACTTTATTTTGTTTTTCCCAAGTATGTATGTCCGGCAGTGACATTTCTTTTGCGAAGATAATGCTTTTTTTTTTCTTTTCTTGTTGCGGCCCTATAAATTACCCTATTTTATATTTAAATATTACAACGCCGAAAGTGCTCTTTTAAGCCTTATTTCCGAAAAAATATATTAAAAACAAAAAAAAGATGGAATATGTCGTGTGTATTGAAAAATATTGTTTATTTTTGTCGTTTAGAAAGAGTAACCTTGCTAAATATATACAAATACGATAATGGACAAAGGAAAAAATCAAGATTTTAAAGGCGCAGAACTGCTCGAGGTAAAGAAGAGCGGTAAGGCTAATTTGGAGCAGAATCGTACAACTTGGTTGTTGATGGGATTTGTGTTTGCTCTTGTGACACTGTTTGCCGGACTTGAGCTTACTGAGCAGCAGGATAAGGAAGAACAGCCTGCTCCAAAGAGTAAGTCAAAGGATGACATCATTGTAGTAGTAGAGGAAATTCCTCCTTTGGTAATTGAGAAGAAGGTGATTCCTCCTCCACCACAGGCTAAGAAGATTGTCGATGTGATCAAGGTCGTTGAGGACGAGGTTGAGATCGACGAGCAGGAGCTTGTGTCAGTTCAGGATATGAGCGAGTATGCCGATGTTGAGGAGACAGACGTGGTATTCGTTGAGGAAGAAGTAGAAGAGGAGCAGATCTTCGACGTTGTTGAGGAGCAGCCCGAATTCCCCGGTGGTATGCAGGCTCTTATGAGATACTTCAAGGACAACATCAAGTATCCACGTGTATCACGCGACAACAACTCACAGGGTAAGACTTTCGTGAAGTTTACAGTAAACACCGACGGTTCTATTCAGGATACTGAGGTTATCCGTTCTTCAGGTGACATCTACCTTGACAAGGAGGCTATCCGTGTGATTGAGGCGATGCCAAAATGGAAGCCTGGTCGTCAGTTGGGTAAGGCTGTGCGTGTGAAATTTGTATTGCCGGTTAACTTCCGTTTGCAGTAAAATTTGATAACAACATAAAAAAGAGGCTGCGTAATGCAGCCTCTTTTTTTAATAAATAGGAATAATATGTATACTTGGGAGGATTTAAGGAATATTGTAAATGAGTTTATAGACAATCTGGAATTTGAGCGTGAACCACGCGAACTGTACGCTCCTGTGCGCTATACTCTGGAGCAGAGCGGAAAACGTGTGCGTCCGGTGCTGTTTCTTCTGGCCTATAATATGTATAAGGAATGCGTGCGCGAGGCGCTCTATCCGGCCGTGGCTGTCGAGACTTACCATAACTATACACTCATCCATGACGACGTGATGGACAGGGCTGTGATACGTCGTGGAAAGCCTACCGTGTGCGCGAAATGGGGCGATACTGCAGCGATCCTTTCGGGTGATACAATGCTTGTCCTCGCATACGAGTTCCTGTCGCATGTTCCTGCCGACAAGCTCCCTGCCATGCTTGCGTTGTTCACTGAGACCGCCAAGGAGATTGGCGATGGACAGCAGTATGACCTCGACTTTGAGAAACGTGACGATGTTGCCGAGGAGGAGTATATGGAGATGATCCGCCTGAAGACATCGGTTCTTCTTGCCGCTTCGCTCAAGCTGGGTGGTATACTTGCCGGTGCAAGTGAAAGTGATCTTGCCAACTTGTACAGCTATGGCGAGACCATTGGTCTTGCATTCCAGTTGCAGGATGACCTGCTCGATGTATATGCCGATGAGAAACTCTTTGGCAAGAAGATTGGTGGCGATATCTGTTGCAACAAGAAGACATTCCTCCTGATTACTGCCATGAACCTTGCATCGCCTGAGCAGCTTGCGCAGATGAAGGCATGGATGGAGAAGGAGGAGTTCGATGCGCAGGAGAAGGTGGCATGGTTCACAGCCATGTATAACGAGCTTGGTGTGAAAGAGGCTTGCGAGAAACGCATACGTGAGCTTTTTGCCAAGTGTGATGCATATATCGATGCCATCTCCGTTGCAGAAGAGAAGAAGACTTCGCTCAAGGCTTTTGCCAATATGATTCTTGATCGTAATCTTTAATATATTTCAGGAATGCCTTATCGCCGATTACCAAAGACCGACCAGGCTCGCATACGCGCATTGAAGGCTGCCGTTGACAGCAGTATAAGGGGCGGCATATATACACAGGTCCTTACGCACAACACATACCATCGTGCCAAGGATCTGCTCGAGCGTTTCTCGCGCGAGGTGGATGTCTACAAGCGTTGTGTTGCCGAGCAGTCATCGAAAAAGGGAAATGAGCAGTACGATGCCGCACTGAAGAAGGCGAGAATGTATGTATCGCACTTCATTCAGGTGTTGAGCATGTGTATAATGCGTGGCGAGATTGCGCGCAACAAGCGTCCTTATTATGGCTTGCCCGAGAACGAAGACACTGTACCCAACCTGTTCTCCGAGGCTGCTGTCCTTGAATGGGGACAGAAGATAATGGCCGGCGAACAGCGCCGTCAGGCCGAGGGTGGTGTTGCTATATATAATCCCACTATGGGACGTGTGTCGGTGGTTTTTGCACTTTTCAAGGAGATGTATGACAGGCATCATTTCCTGCAGAACCGCACTGCCGAGGCTCTTGCGAACATTTCGAATATGCGTTACGATGTCGATGAACTCATATTCGAGATCTGGGGCGAGGTGGAGAACTCTTTCGCTTCCTTGAGTGGCGATGCGCGCATAAAGAAATGTACCGAATATGGTGTGATTTATTATTATCGCCCCGACAGGGCAAAAAAGGAACCGGCCGATGATTGAGTTTGTCGATACGCATACCCATCTTTTCACAACTGAATTCGATGCCGACAGGGCCGACGCAGTGCAGCGTGCTGTCGATGCCGGTGTGGGGACTTTGTGTCTGCCGGCTATAAATGAAGAGTCGCTGCCGTCGTTGATGGCAATGTGCGATGCCTTCCCCGGTGTGTGCCATCCGATGATAGGTCTGCATCCTACGGAACTTGGCGATGATTACAATGGCGTGCTCGACAGGATGTACGATATCCTGAAAAGTGATGACCGCTTTGTGGCGATAGGCGAGGTGGGGCTCGATTTCTATTGGGATGATACAAGAAAAAAAGAGCAGGAAGATGTCTTCCGCAGGCAGATAGAGTGGGCGTTGGAGACTGGTCTTCCGCTTGCAATACATTCGCGTAGCGCCTTTGATGAACTGTATGACATAATGGATGAATATCGTGGCCGTGGCCTGCGTGGTGTGTTCCACTGCTTCTCGGGCAGCGATGACGAGGCTTGTAAACTCCTGTCGTTCGACGGTTTCTATCTGGGTGTCGGCGGTGTGGTGACATACAAGAAATCCACTTTGCCCTCAGTGCTCAAGTCAGTTCCGCTTGAAAGGGTGTTGCTTGAGACCGACTCGCCTTATCTTGCTCCGGTACCAAGGCGTGGAAAGCGCAATGAAAGTGCCTATGTGCCTTTTGTCGCCGATTTTTTGGCTACGGTATATGACTGTACTGTGGAGCAGGTTGCTGCTGTTACAACAGCCAATGCGCGTACTCTTTTCCCTAAAATTGCCAAATCATGAAATTAGACAATATAGATATATTCAACCGAGGTGGGCAACCGGTGATTGTTGCCGGTCCTTGCAGTGCCGAAAGCGAAGAGCAGGTCATGCAGGTGGCTACGGAACTCTCAAAACGTGGTGTGAATATCTTTAGAGCCGGTATCTGGAAACCGCGTACACGTCCCGGATGTTTTGAGGGTGTGGGCAAGATGGGATTGCCTTGGCTCTCAAAGGTAAAAAGTGAGCTTGGGATGTGTGTCACAACCGAAGTGGCCACAGCCGAGCATGTTGAGCTGGCGCTTGCTGCCGGTATCGACATTCTTTGGGTTGGTGCGCGCACCACAGCCAATCCCTTTGCTGTGCAGGAGATTGCCGATGCCTTGCGTGGCTGCGATGTCCCTGTGCTTGTAAAGAACCCCGTAAACCCCGATATCGAGTTGTGGATAGGTGCGATGGAGCGCCTGAACAATGCCGGTATTACACGCCTTGGCGCAATACATCGTGGCTTTTCATCCTATGGCGAGAAGTGTTTCCGCAATGCTCCACAGTGGCAGTTGCCAATAGAACTGCGCAGACGCTTCCCGGGATTGCCATTGCTCTGTGATCCAAGCCACATAGCCGGCAAGCGTGAACTTATACTTTCGCTTTCGCAGCAGGCAATGGACCTGAATTTCGATGGACTGATGGTTGAGACACACTGCAATCCCTATTGTGCCTTGAGCGATGCACGCCAACAGGTTACGCCCGATGAACTGATGGCAATTCTCGGAAAACTGGTTCATCGTGTGGCTGTTGCCGACAATGCCGATTTCCAGTCCTATCGTGAGCATATTGATGAGATTGATCGCGAACTGATGAGGCTACTCTCAAAGCGTATGGAGATTGCGAGAGAGATAGGCGAGCTCAAGCGTGAGAAGGGCATGATGGTTTTCCAGCCATTGCGATACAATGAGATAATGGAACGCTACGTGAAATTCTGTGCCGATGGCAAGATTGAGGTCGATGCGGTGCGTGAAATATTCGAACTCATACACTCCGAGAGTATCCGTCAGCAGCTTTCTGTAATGAACAGCAACGAGGTCTGAAATGATGCGTCTGTTCAGGAATATATTCAGCTCTTTATCTCTGTTTGTGCTTCTGCTATCCTGTGGAGGCGCAAAAGGAGAACTCCCACATGTTGATGGCGAGGTGGTGCCCATGCACTATTCTTCTTTGTTGTCCATTGTCGAGTGTGATGGCTATACGGTGGTGGATGTTGCCGATCCGTGGAAGGATGCAACGATGCAAAGGTACATCCTTGTACCTTCTGTCATGGAATTGCCTGCCGATTTGCCAGACGGGGTGTTGCTGCGTACACCGCTTGAAAATGTGATACTTTTTTCGGGAGTCCATGCCGGCCTGCTCAGTGAACTTGGTGCCGACAAGGCCATTAAAGGTGCCTGTGATGTCCAATATATGTATTGTGATGCTGTCGCAGCCGGGCTTGCAGCCGGCACTGTCATCAATTGTGGCAGTTCGTTGAATGTTGATGCCGAGGCTGTCATGCAGGTGTTGCCCGATGCCGTCTTTGTCCTTCCTTACGAGAACGGGGGCTTTGGAAAACTCGATAATTTAGGCTTCCCACTTGTTCTATGCGCCGATTATATGGAATCCTCTCCGCTTGGCTGTGCCGAGTGGATGCGTTTCTATGGCCGTCTGTTCGGGCTTGCGACAAAGAGCGACTCGCTCTTTTGGGCAGTATGCAATGAATATGAGTCCTTGCGCAATGCCGCAAAGGATGTTGGAACCCGTCCTAAACTGATGTGCGAACTCAAAAGCAGTTCGGCATGGTATGTACCATGTGGCGGGAGCACTATGGGACGTATGTATGCCGACGCCGGTGCCGATTATCTATTTTCTGCCTATGGGGGCAGTGGTTCGGTGCCACTCTCTTATGAAGTCGTGCTCGACAAGGCTGCCGATGCCGATGTGTGGCTTTTCAAATATAACTCGGATGTTGACAGGACATACGCATCCCTGTTGTCCGATTTTGCAGGTTATTCACATTTCAAGCCGTTCAGACAACGCGACATATATGCCTGCAATACACGTTACAGGCATCTGTTCGAAGAGACCTCTTTCCACCCTGAAAGGCTTTTGAAGGACCTTGTTGCCATACTGCATCCACATATTTTGCCCAATCATACATTGCGCTACTATGAGAAGATGTTTTGACAAAAGAAACTTTGCCTATGCATTGGCGGCTCTGGTGCTGCTTCTGCTGTTTGCAGCCAACCTGTTCTATGGAAGCATTGACATACCTCGTGGTGAGGTGTTGTCGATATTGACTGGCGGTGGTGCCCAACGCGATGTATGGCGTGTAGTGGTGCTTGAGACGCGTCTGCCACAGGCGTTGACGGCATTATTGGCAGGTGCTTCGATATCAGTAGCCGGTTTGCTTTTGCAGACTCTTTTCCGTAATCCACTTGCTGGCCCCGAGGTTCTTGGAGTGAATAGCGGTGCCGGGCTTGGCGTGGCACTTGTAATGCTTCTGGCGGGCGGATTCTCTACTTTCGGTATTGGTGGTTATTTTGCTGTGCTCGGCGGTGCTTTTCTTGGAGCACTCTTTGTGATAATGATAATACTGTTGCTTGCAACGCTCCTGCGCAACAATATGTTCCTGTTGATAGCAGGTGTTGCTGTCAGTTATATGACATCATCGGCAATAACACTGCTCAACTACTTCTCGACTGCCGAGGGTGTTCACTCATATATGATCTGGGGAATGGGTTCTTTCGGTGGTGTGGCAATGTCACAGATGCCGTTCTTTGCCCCTGTAACGCTGGTACTGTTGATGGTGTCACTTGCTTTGGCAAAACCTCTGAATGCCTTGCTGCTTGGAGATGCCTATGCGGTCAATCTTGGAGTGAATGTAAAGGCTGTGCGCGCGGTGGCATTGTGTGTCACAGGGCTTTTGACAGCTGTCGTTACAGCTTTCTGCGGTCCGGTGTCGTTCATCGGCCTTGCAGTGCCGCATATTGCCCGCATTTCGCTAAGCAGCAACAACCATCTTCGCCTTATCCCGGCAACCATAATGCTTGGTGGAGCAGTGGCTCTTCTGTGCAATATTGTGTGCCAGTTGCCTGGTCAGAGCGGCCTGTTGCCTTTGGGCGCAATCACACCGCTGATAGGTGCTCCCGTAATCATTTATGTGGTCATCAAAAATAGGGGACTGAGATAGTCCTGTCGAGAAATTATAACCGGCTATAAGAATAAATATTTTTATTCTTGTTTTGCGTAAACTGAAAAAATAGAGTAATTTTGCAGCCGATTTTGAATGTGTTCGGGTGTCGTTGGAGATAATGACATTCAGTGGCTCCCGAAACGCTCCTTTCTCCCATATAGAGAAGGGTGTTTTTATTATTAAATTCAGCAATATGAAGATAAAACTGAGAAGCGCCCAATGTACCGAAGGCCGCCGTATGGCAGGTGCCCGTGCACTTTGGATAGCCAATGGTATGAAGCGCGAAATGTTCGGCAAACCAATCATTGCCATAGCTAACTCCTTTACACAGCTTGTTCCGGGCCACACCCATCTGCACGAGGCCGGACAGATTGTCAAAGCAGAAATAGAGAAACTCGGTTGCTATGCTGCCGAGTTCAATACAATTGCCATTGACGATGGTATTGCAATGGGCCACGACGGCATGCTCTACTCATTGCCATCACGTGACATCATTGCCGACAGTGTAGAGTATATGTGCAACGCCCATAAGGTTGATGCGCTTGTGTGCATCTCCAACTGTGACAAGATTACTCCGGGAATGCTCATGGCCGCTATGCGACTCAATATCCCTACAATCTTTGTGTCGGGTGGTCCAATGGAAAAGGGTACCTGGAAAAACGAGAACCTCGACCTTGTAATCGCAATGGTAAAGGCTGCCGACAATACAGTGGGCGACGATGAACTTGCCGAGATCGAGAAGCGTTCTTGCCCCGGTTGCGGCAGTTGCTCGGGTATGTTCACTGCAAACTCAATGAACTCGCTTACCGAGGCTATCGGTCTCTCGTTGCCGGGTAACGGAACAATCCTCGCAACCCACGCCAACCGTGTGCAGTTGCTCAAGGATGCTGCAAAGCAGATTGTTGCCAATGCAATGAAATATTACGGCGAGGGCGACGAGAGCGTTCTTCCACGCAGCATTGCATCACGTGCAGCGTTCATCAATGCCATGACACTGGATATTGCAATGGGTGGTTCTACCAATACAATCCTCCACCTGTTGGCTGTTGCCGGCGAGGCGGGTGTCGACTTCACAATGAACGACATCGACGCTTTGAGCCGCCGCGTACCATGCCTCTGCAAGCTCGCGCCCAACAGCGCAAAATACTCAATGCAGGATTGTGGCCGTGCCGGTGGTATAATCGGTATCCTTGGCGAATTGGCAAAGGGTGGCCTGCTCGATACTACAGCACTCCGTGTCAACGGTTCTACACTTGGCGAGGACATTGCAAGATACAGCATCACTGGCGACAGCATCGACAGCGAGGCAAAGCGCATCTACAGCACTGCGCCAGCAAATGTGTTCTGCAATACAATGGGTGCGCAGGAGTGTACCTATGAGACACTCGATACCGACAGACAGAACGGCTGTATCCGTTCACTCGAGAATGCATATACCCGCGATGGCGGTCTTGCAATCCTCTTCGGTAACATTGCAGCCAACGGTTGCGTGGTAAAGACAGCAGGTGTCGATGAGAGCATCTGGAAGTTCACAGGCAAGGCAAAGGTCTTCGATTCACAGGAGGCTGCCGTGGAGGGAATCCTCGGCGGTGCAGTTCAGGCCGGCGACGTGGTTGTCATTGTGTACGAAGGTCCAAAGGGCGGTCCCGGTATGCAGGAGATGCTCTATCCCACATCATACATCAAATCGCGTCATCTGGGCAAGGAGTGTGCGCTCATTACCGACGGCCGTTTCAGCGGCGGTACATCGGGCCTGAGCATCGGCCACATCTCTCCCGAGGCTGCAGCCGGCGGCAACATCGGCAAGTTGCGTGACGGCGACATAATTGACATTGACATCCCAGCACGCACCATCAATGTACGACTCACTGATGAGGAACTCGCGGCCCGTACAATGTTCCCATTGACACGTGACCGTGTCATCTCAAAGAGCCTCAAGGCCTATGCCTCTATGGTAAGTTCGGCCGATAAGGGCGGTATAAGAATAATTGAATGATAATTTATGAGCAAAGATATGATAACAGGTAGTGAGGCTCTTTTGCGCTCACTTATAAATGAGGGTGTCGATACCATTTTCGGTTACCCTGGCGGTTCAATCATGCCGGTGTTCGATGCCCTGTATGACCATCGTACCGATTTCCGCAACGTACTTGTGCGCCACGAACAGGGTGCCGTGCATGCGGCCCAGGGCTATGCCCGCAGTTCGGGTAGGGTGGGTGTCTGCATTGTGACAAGTGGTCCCGGTGCAACAAATACCCTTACAGGTATCAGTGATGCCATGCTCGACAGCACTCCGGTGGTAGTAATTGCCGGTCAGGTAAGCTCGGCAGTGCTTGGTACCGATGCATTCCAGGAAATTGACTTCGTGGGTATCACACAGCCAATCACAAAGTGGAGCTATCAGGTGCGCCGTCCCGAGGATGTCGCTTGGGCAGTGGCACGTGCCTTCTACATTGCAGGAACAGGTCGTCCCGGTCCCGTAGTGCTCGACTTTACCAAAGATGCCCAGGTGTCAATGGTCGATTATCAGCCTGCGTCAGTGGACAGCGTGCGCAGCTATATCCCTTATCCCACACCATCAGAGAGCGCAATGGCCGAGGCTGCACGTCTCATCAACGAGGCCGAGCGCCCATTCATGCTCGTAGGACAGGGTGTTGAACTTGGCGAGGCACACAAGGAACTTATGACATTCGTGGAAAAGAGCGGTATTCCCGTTGCACGTACTCTCATGGGACTCTCTGCTTTCCCCACCGACCATCCGTTGTGTGTAGGTATGTTGGGAATGCATGGCAACTACGGTCCTAATGTCAACACCAACAAGTGCGACCTGCTCATTGCTGTAGGTATGCGTTTCAGCGACCGTGTGACAGGCAAACTCTCGACATATGCAAAGCAGGCAAAGGTAATCCACATAGACATTGACCATGCCGAGATCAACAAGAACGTGACTGTCGATGTCCCCATTGTCGGCGATTGCAAGGAGGTTCTTGCAGGCCTCACAGCCCTTGTACAGCCAAAAGAGTATACCGAGTGGGTAAAGAGTTTTGCCGAGTACAATGCAATTGAGTATGACAAGGTCATCGACAAGGCCCTGCATCCAACAGAAGGCCCGTTGCTCATGGGCGAGGTTGCCCGTAAGGTAAGCGAGGCGACAGCCAACAAGGCAATCCTTGTTACCGATGTCGGCCAGAACCAGATGATGTCGAGCCGTTACTTCAAGTTCACACAGCCCCACAGTATCCTCACCTCGGGAGGTCTTGGAACAATGGGCTACGGTTTGCCTGCAGCCATCGGTGCAAAGATGGCGATGCCCGAGCGTACCGTATGTCTCTTTACCGGCGATGGCGGTTTCCAGATGAACATCCAGGAACTTGGAACAATCATGGAGCAGGGTGTCGGCGTGAAGATGATTCTCCTCAACAACAACTATCTTGGCAACGTACGCCAGTGGCAGGAACTCTTCTTCAACCACCGCTATTCATGGACCCCAATGCTCAATCCCGAGTACTCGCTCATCGCTCAGGGCTATGGTATCCCTTCGCGCCTTGTTATCGAGCGCAGCGAACTCGATGAAGCCATCCAGGAGATGCTCTCGACTGATGGCCCATTCCTTCTGCATGTTGCAGTAAAGGAGGAGGACAACGTGATGCCAATGACCGAGCCGGGTGCAACAATCAGTGACATGAGATTTGAATGACAACGTTATGGAAAAGAAACTATTTACTATAATCATATATACCGAGAATATTGCCGGTATGCTTAACCAGGTAACAGCCGAGTTTACCCGCCGAATGATGAACATTGATACCATCACGGCATCATCATCATCAATTGAGGGAGTACACCGTTACACCATATCTTTGTGGGGCGAGGAGGATTCTGTCAATAAGGTTACAAAGCGCATTGAAAAGAAGGTCGATGTCCTCAAGGCCGATTACTACACCGACAAGGAGATCTTCTTCCAGGAGGTTGCCCTGTACAAGCTCTCCACTCCAAAGATTCTTGAGAACAGCGAGATTTCGCGAGTGATTCGCCACAGCAACGCACGTGTCATGGAGGTCAATCCCAACTACACTGTTGTCGAGATTACCGGTTCAACCGATACCGTCGTGAGCCTCTACAACGAGTTTGTGTCGCTGCAGTGTATGTTGCAGTTCGTGAAATCGGGTCGTGTGGCGGTGCCACGTGCCCTTCACGATAATCAGGCCGATTTACTGTTCAATGAGGATTACAAACGTAAATCAATCGACAAACGATAAATTACCGACAAGTTCCGCATCGCGGAACTTGTTTTGTTATTGGAATGGATCAAAATAGGGAAAATCCTCCCTTTTTGTAGGATTTTTCCCTATAAATGCTCCCTTATTGTATCTATTTTTGTACCAGAGAAAAAGAATTAATGATATACGGCTATGAAAAAGTTTGTTTTGTTTTTATTGTTGACAACCCCTCTCCTTTCTTGGGCACAGGTCGATGACATGTATTTCGTTCCAAAGAAAGAGAAGAAGGTTCTTGTTGTCAAGAGTGCCGAGGAGGTCTATATTGCCGATGATGAAAATCTGGTTGTTGAAGGAGACTATAGCGGTTATGATGACTATACCGATGAGTATGTTGATGAGGTAGAGGCAACATCCTACTTTACCAACGATCTCTATGACCTTGTTGATGACTATACCTATTCAAACCGCATTGTCCGTTTCCAGTCGCCACGCAGGTTGCTCTCAAGTACCCTCTATTGGGACTTGAAGTACAATTGCGGCATAAATGACTGGTTTGTGTACGATGATGGCTATGCCGTATATATATATCCTACGGCAAACAATTACTATTACAACTATCCCTATTACTATAACTGGACCAACAGATGGAACTGGACCTCATACCACAATTGGTATTATCCATATTACAGCTATAATAACTGGTATCACTACAACCACCATTGGCACACTCCACACTGGCATGCTCACCATACACCAAACGTGTCATGGCGTCCATCGTACAATAATGGAAGAATTCCAACCAATGGAAATCTTGCAACAACACGTGGTGCGACAAAACCACGCCGCGAACAGCCCGTACGTACAGTTGCAGGTAATGGCTCCCCACGTCGCGAACAGCCAAGCCGCACAGTTGCCGGCAATACCAACCCACGCCGCGAACAGCCTGTGCGCACAGTGAACGGTAGCAGTAATCCCCGTCGTGAGCAGCCTTCACGTACAGTAAATGGCAACAACAATTTCCGTCGTGAGCAGCAGGTGCGCACAACCGCAACCGGCAGCGCCAACCCACGTCGCGAGCAGCAGGTACGCACAACTGCATCCGGCAGCGCCAACCCACGTCGCGAGCAGCAGGTACGTACAACCGGTGGCACTAACGGCCAGCGTCGTGAGAACGGCTCGTCAGGCACTGTGAATCGCCAGCACCAGTCGCGCACTTCTGTCAACAGCAGCAATGTCAAGCGCACATCTACATCCACTTCGGGCAGTGTACGCCGCAGTGACAGTGGCAGCTCTAACAGGTCTTCAGGCGGATATAGCCGTCCAAGCAGTACCAGTGTTTCACGTTCAAGCGGTAGCTCAAGCTCAAGATACAGTTCCGGCAGCAGCCGAAGCAGCAGTAGCAGCAATGGTGGCGGCAGCAGCATGAGAAGTAGCAGCGGTGGCGGTGGCGGCCGAAGCGGCGGCTCACGCAGATGATTTACCGCACCTGCATTTTGAAAACGAACACAAATAAGAAAACTTCTATGAAACGCATATTATATTTCCTTTTCCTGCTCCCACTCGGCATGAGTGCCCAGAATATGTATGATGTGGCACCCTTCTTCGGTAACGACCTTGTAGGAACAGCACGCTTCATCGGTATGGGTGGCTCTATGAGTGCGCTGGGTGCCGATCTCTCGACAATGGGTACCAACCCTGCCGGAATGGCAATGTACCGCAGCAATGATTTCTCCTTTACCGCTGCGTTGGATGTGAACAGCAACAAGGCTCTCTATGAAGGTTCAAAGTCTTCTATGGTCGGAGCAAATGCATATGTCGGCAACACTTCATTCGTGATATCTTCGGAGTATGAGGACAGCGATCTCAAATTCCTCAACTTCGGTTTCGGATACCGTCGCAAGAATAATCTTTCGGGTGCTTTTGACATGTATGGTGCATCCAACAGCTACTCACAGCAGTATGTCTTTGAGAACCTCTACAATTCAAAGCCATTTGATTATCTGAATATCAAGAGCTCAATGTATGATACATTCTCATACAGCTGGTTGCCATTGTTCGCAGCCGATGCCGGTCTTTATGACGAAACAGGGGAGAACTTTATCACATACCCTGATACAGCTCTTGTGTGGTACCCCGATGAGTTGGCCTTCTATGAGGAGACACGTGGCGGTGTACACGCAATAGACTTCAACCTCTCGGCAAACCTCAATGATCGTGTCTATCTCGGTGCAACCATGAGCGTATCTGTGGTTGACTATAATAGATATTCAGAGTACAGGGAAATAGGCTCTAACAACGATATCTATATACTCGAGAACAACCAGTATCTCAGTGGAACAGGCTTCGATATCAAATTGGGTGCCATCTTCCGTCCGTTTAAGTACTCTCCATTCAAGGTTGGTCTGGCGCTCCACACACCCACTTGGTATAGCCTTAACCAACGCAGCTCGGCCTCAATACTTGGTCCAAGCGGAATACGTTACAGCACAACCGACAAGGAACTGTATGACGGCGTCTTGTCCGTGAGCAGCACTTTGAAGACCCCTTGGCGAGTGAATGCATCAATGGGATATACTTTCGGAACATATCTTGCACTCAATGCCGAATATGAATATGTCAACTATGCCAAAAACAGGTTCATCGGCAACGGACAGCTTGTAAAGGCGCAGAACGAGGAGATCGGTTGCAATATGCAGGCGCAGCACACAGTGCGTGTGGGTGCCGAGGTCAATATCTCGGGTTTTGCGGTGCGCGCAGGTTACAACTATATCACTGCCCCCTTTGTGCAGGGAGCATATAAGGAACTCTATAATGCAGCAGTGACAGAGACCTCGACCGACTATATGAATCGTTTCGGCAAGAATGTCGCAACCTTGGGCTTCGGCTATCGTGGAAGCTTGTGCTATTGGGATTTCGCTTATAAGCTTGATATACAGAAGTCCGAGTTCTATCCCTTCTATGACTACGATTTCGTGAATCCGGGTGCGGCGGTAAGAGAAATGAACCATTCGATTGTCGCAACAGTGGGCCTGCGTCTCTGATGGCATGACGGAACATCCATAAACGGGAAAGGAACTGCCATGGCAGTTCCTTTCTCGTTGTTATTGTTTTCTTTTCCAGAAATAGAATCCTATATAGGCCTCCAACACTCCAAAGCCATCTCTTATGTACAGGTCGCCCTTGTTGAAACAATAGGTGTGCGATTCAAGTGATGCTCCGGCGTAGTACCGGTTATTGTTGTATACCAGTGCCGCACGTGTCATGAAGTCCATGTTCATGCCGGCCTGCAGGCTGCTGTTGTCAGTGTATTCAAGCCTTGCCTTCTTGTAGCTCACAGCCGGCTCAAACGATATTCCTGCCAGGAAATTCTTTGAGAAAACCCAGTTGTAACCATATCCGAGGCTGATGCTGAAGTCATTCATCCTTACCTCCTTGAACTTGAGCTCATCCACCAAATCTGCTTTGATAATGGGATCAAGCCCGTCATGGTTGAATGATAGTTTCTGCCAGTTGTATCCTGCACCCAGGATGAATGAACCGGCGCTTGCACGTTGTATTGTCGACTGTCCCAATGCGGCAGAGTAGGAGAAACGCTTGTTGAATGCATAGCATAGTCCTGCTCCCAACTGCCTTACGGTTGTCAGTCCATCGCACTCCCAGCTCCCGTCTTTCAGCAGTCCCTCTCCGCTACCGAACCCTTCGAGCCTGTTGACCTTGTATCCTTCGCTGCCCTTGCGGTAAAAGAGGTCAAGTGCGAATCTTGTAGAGTAGAGGCTCGTGTTGAACTCCTGTAGCGGGCGGTTCTCCCTCAAGTCAAAGCTGTAGCCTACAATGAGCCATCTCCAACCAATGTTCAATGACATCACGTTGCGCCCATCGGGTACAATGCCTATGCTTTGTCCGGCAGTGCCGAAACTGTAATGCTCGTAGCTGTATGAATACTCCGGCATGAACGTCATGTTATACCGGTTCTTCTCAATGTATGTGGTGTCAACATCATTCAACACGTAACCTATGAAGTCTACAGTGCCCTGCACTATCTTCTTGAGCTTGCCGCCGGTGTTCTCCTGCGCAGCAGCATGAATGGAGAACATCAGGACAATAATTGTCATTATTGCTCTGATACCATATATGTAACTGCTGCCTTTTGTCTTCATTTTCAGATTATTTTTCCAAGTATCTTGTCAAGAACCCAGTTCGTTGGTGTCGCGCTCACGCTGTCGCATTCGCAATGGCCAATCTGCTGTATGTGCTCCACGATGTTGCGTATTAGCGGCAACTGCACATATGGTGGGTTTGGCACGTTGAACTGCTGTGTGCCGTCAATTGTCCTCAATTCAATTGGCTCAAAGGTAAATACCGAGAACTTGATACAGCCTTTGCTGCCGAAAATCTCTATGTGGTCCTCTTTCGATGACTCATCCGATACAAAACACCAGGATCCCGAGCCTGGTATTCCGCTCTCGAACTTGAAGCATGCACTCACTGTGTCCTCGACCTTGTACAGTCCGCCACGGTTAGTGCTGTAGCCCTCGGCATACAGTATGCAACCGAACATCTCCTGCAACAGGTCTATCTGGTGTGGCGCAAGGTCATAGAAGTATCCTCCACCGGCAATGGCAGGGTTTACTCGCCATGGGAGGTTCTCGCGGTTGTAGTCGAGGTCACGTGGCGGCACAGCAAAACGTATCTGCACGTTCAGCACGTTGCCAATCTGTGGCAACAGTTCCCTGACCTTCTGGAAATAGGGCAGGTAGCGGCGGTAGTATGCCACAAAACATGGAACGCCCGTCTCCCTTGAAACCCTGTTTATGCGTGTACAGTCCTCGTAGTTGGCTGCCAACGGCTTCTCAACGTATACAGGCTTTCCGGCCTTCATTGCCATGATGGCAAATGTGGCGTGCGACGATGGCGGTGTTGCAATATATATGGCATTTACCTCAGGATCATCAATTAGAGCCTGTGCGTCGGTGTACCAATGCTGTATATTATGGCGTTTTGCATACTCCTTTGTCTTCTCCTTGTCGCGTCCCATTACAGCCACAACCTCCGAGCCCTTTATCAGCGGAAATGCAGGGCCGCTTTTCTTCTCTGTAGCCTCGCCACAGCCAATAAAACCCCATTTGACAGTAGTGTTCATGATAGGTGTTCCTTTAGTTATAGAAATTCCATGACAATCCGAACCACAATGTCGATGGGTTCAGCGGATGGTGCGGAACAAGGAAATAGTTGCTGCTTCCCAGCCCCTTGTTCACGTGGTAATATTTCACATAGAAACGTGTCTGTTTCAACAGGAAGTTTGCATATACCGTTGCAAGCGGGTAGTTGCCGATCTTGATTCTGGCATTCTGGTTCTGCTGTACGAACTGTCCCAGTGCCGGCATATACTCCGGTGCATAGTAACTTGTGAAGTACCATGCGTCGGCTCCAATCTCGGTGTGCAGCACCTTGGCTATTGTGAACTTCAGGAAGAAGTTAGCGTATGCATTCAATGCCGGCAACGGCAACACATCCTGATTGCTGCTGTACTGGTAAGTCACCGCGGTGTTCAGGTTAAGGATACCGTACTTGAAATCCTGTTTCAGCGATGCTGCAATCACCTGTATGTTACCATTCTCCTGTTCCACGTTGAAGCGGTTCAGGTAGTCGCTCCTGTTTGGTGCAAGAATGGAGTGGTTCGCAATGTACGTGTAGTTCTTCACGTTCTCCACGCTCACATTCAGCCTTGTCCTTGAATATGGAACCTCAATGCTGCCCTCAATGCGTGTCTTGAACTCTTTTGCAAGGTCATTGTCCCACCAGAAGTGCTCCGAGTGGTAGTGGCGGTAGTAGAACGAAGGCCTGTTGTTCTTCATGAACGCCTTGGCCGAAATGTTTATGTCCTTCTTCCATAGCTTGAAGTTCAGGTCCACACCTCCGTCCAACGAGAATGCTCCCAGGTCGCTGCCTATCACGGCTGTCGAGCCCTCGGCATGGTAGCGCAAATGCTTGCCTCTTGTGCTCGATACAGCTCCGCCAACATACAAAGAGTGCTCGTTATATGACTTTATGCACTCCTGTGGGGTGCCGGCGATGGTGTCGGGCAAACGGTAACGGTCATATTTGTATTCGGCAAAAGCCGTGATGTTTGCAAAAGCCCATTTCCTGAATCCTTCGCATAGTGACAGCGCAACCCTGTTGTCAATAGAAAGGTCATTGGTGTTGTCTACCGAGTCGTGTGGCAGGAACGTGTCGGCATAGTAGTTCCTTGGCAGTCTGTGGTTAATGTACTCATGGCGCAGGAACGACACCTCGGCAGTGTGTGTCAGGCGCGCCACGCTCACGAACTCCGTTGCAATGGAGTCATTTGCCACTTCCGGTATGTCTGCAACCGCAATAGTGTCCGATGGTACATCTGTCGTGTCTGCGGCAATAGCATCCGCTTCCTTCTTCCTGTAATATCCCCAGTTGTAGTTATGTGTGAAGAACAGGTCATAGACATCGTTTCTGCTCCATGTGGCATCCAATTTTACCGGAATGTCGGCAGTGCCCATATTTGTTCCTCCGCCATCGGTGTCCTCGGGGCGTGTGATGTAACGGTCATCGGTAATACCGCCGTTCTCTCTCGTCTTCATTTTATAGCGGCTTGCCAGCAAGTGATAGTTGTACCTGTCACTGCGGTAGAACGAGAATAGTGAGAAGTTTATCAGTGATGTCGACTGCTTGTCATATCGTCCTCGGCCATAGAGATAGTCGAACAGGAATCCAATGCCGAAATGCTTGCCTGCATTTGTAGTAAAATAGGCCCTGAAACGGTCGTCTCCATCCACCTTGTTGCCCGATGAATGATAGCTCAGATTAGTGTATGGCGATTTTGTGTCAGTGAATATGAACCTGTCAGGGGTGGTGTAGAAGTAGTCGAACGGCTGCAGAAAGTCATAAGCCGTGCCGGTCGGGCGGTTGAAGTACAACCTTGTCTCTCTTGGAGTACCCATGTTGCCCAGATAGTTGTATTCGCCGTTGATGCCCTCGGTAAGATGCCAGTTCTGGAACATGAACTGCAGGGTGTCGGCATTGATCTCCATCTTGTTGCCGAATCTCCTGTCCACCTTCCATTGGTGTATCTCCTTCGGGACAATGAGCTCTTTCTTTGTGCTGTCCTTGGGGTTGTCCTTGAATGGGCTGAACACATCGCCGTGTCCCAGTCCACCGCCGCCGTCGGTGCTCTTCTTGAGGCTCTGACCGCTTGCAATTACGGGTACGGCAATGAGTAACAGGTATAGTAGTCTCTTGATCATTCAGCTCCTTAATTTACGAAACGGAGAATGAACTCCATTATCTTGAAGGCCAAGGCTGTCATTCCTGTGATTACGAAACCGTTGCCATAGCCATTGACCATGAACAATACAAATGTAACGGCTGCTCCTATAAGGAACAGCACGTTAAGGATATATCTTATCTTGTCAATGGTTCTCATTCGTTCAATGCTTTTGTAAGTTCATCTATAAGCTGATCCTTGAGCTCAATGGTCTTGTTGCGGAACTTGCCCTCGAATTTCTTCAGTTTGCCGTTCTTTCCAAAAGCATTGTCATCGGTAATCCACTCCTCGGCAATCATCTTTATGCCTCCCTTCTCATCCTCATCATCATACCAATAGTTTATGCGTGAAAGGTGGAAGTTGCAGTTGCCGTCCTGGGCTGTGAGTGTGAGGAAATAGTACATTCTCGCTCTGCTCAACACAAAGACGGTGCTCTTGAATGTGATGTACTCCTCGCCCTTTATTATTATTGTGTTGGGCTTCTCGCTGTCGTAGCGCTTTGCCGCAATCACGGTAGGTTTCACAAAACGCTTTGCAATCCATTCGTTGGCCTTCTCCTCAATCTGTGCCGCAGTGAGCCCTTTGGCCGGAATGTCTGTCTCGAATGTCACTTTGCCATTCACGACGGGCACGTCGGCTACGTTTGTTGCAGTTTCTGCCTTTTTGCCTTTATTTATCTGCTGTGCTTGTGTTCCGCCTACTGAAAGCAGCGCAAGAACAACCATTAACAATATCTTTTTCATAATCTCCGTAATAAATCAGGAATGCTTTTAACTATGCGAAGATAATACAAAAGTGAAAAGAAAACAAGAAAAAAACAGCTATCTCGCGCCCGTCGGGCTGTTATGTGCTGTTAAAAAATCTTTTGTTGCGTTTGCGTGGCCCTGCATTACAAAAATATCGGCTTATTTTTGTGTTTTCTGCCAACCTGTATTACTTTTGCATTTAAGTGACGGAGTATGCCCACAGGGCAATGCTCCAATTGGATATGAATTTGTTATTGATATGAAAGATACGGAATTTGAGCCAAAGGCGAAAACTGCAAAGAATGGCAAAAAGAGCACTAAGGTAACATTCAAGAAAAGGATAAAGGTGTTGGCAATCAATCTGTTGGCAATGCTTCTGGTCATTGCGATCCTGCCTTGCCTTGTACTTGCATGGGTCGACAGTTATACAAACCATGGCGAGACATGTGCAGTCCCCGATGTATGTGGCATACAGCTCGAAGAGGCCATTGAAGTTCTCGGCAGCGAAAAGCTCGGCTATGCAGTCGTTGAGCGCCGTTTCAAGGAGAACGCCGCCGCCGATGAGATTGTCATGCAGTATCCCGCGCCCGGTTCCAGTGTAAAGGAAGGACGTAAGATAGGCCTTGTTGTCAATACCTCGGTAAAGCCCAACCGCACTATACCCCAGGTCATTGACAACCGTACATACCGCGAGGCCGAGTCGCATATCAAGGCTTCGGGCTTTGTCATTGAGAGAGTCGATACCATCCCCGGCGAAAAGGATTGGGTCTATGAACTCCGTTACAACGGCAAGCGTCTTGCCAACGGCGAGGCCATTCCTATGGGCTCTTCGTTGACAGTAGTGATTGGTAGTGGACAGGTTGAGGATGCCGATGAACCGGTCTTTGATTCAAATTTTGACATCTGATGCCCTATGATGGATGAGCTGACTCCCGATTTGCTTGATATTGACGAACTCGAGACCGAAGAGACCCTGTTCCGTGAGCTGCATATAACAGCCGATAGGGGACAGTCGCCTGTGCGCATAGACAAGTTCCTTGTCGACCACGTAGCCAACACTTCACGTAACAAGATCCAGCAGGCTGCCGATGCCGGTTCAATCTCCGTCAACGGAAAGGTTGTAAAGAGCAACTACAAGGTAAAGCCAGGCGACGAGGTTGTGATTACATTCAACACCCCGGCCTACGACAATACCATTGTCCCCGAGGATATCCCTCTCGATGTTGTCTATGAGGATAATGACCTCATGGTCGTGAACAAGCCTGCAGGCCTGGTTGTACATCCCGGCTGTGGAAATACACACGGAACACTCATCAATGCCGTGGCATGGCATCTGAAGGATAATCCCGAATTTGATCCCAATGACCCACAGGTGGGTCTTGTGCACCGCATCGACAAGAATACATCGGGCCTGCTCGTTGTCGCAAAGACAGCCTTTGCAAAGGCTCATCTTGGAATGCAGTTCTTCAAGAAGACCACCAAGCGCACCTACAATGCCGTGGTGTGGGGCAACCCCAAGGATGAGACGGGTACCGTTGTCGGCAATATCACACGCAATCCACGCAACAGGTTGCAGATGTGCGTGTCGTCCGATGAGAATGTAGGCAAGTATGCCGTTACACATTATCGCGTGCTTGAGCGTCTGAGCTATGTGTCTTTGGTGGAGTGTAATCTTGAGACCGGCCGTACACACCAGATAAGGGTGCATATGAAACACATCGGCCACATCCTTTTCAATGACGATGTCTATGGTGGCGATGAGATTCTGAAGGGAACCAATTTCAGCAAGTACAGCCAGTTCGTGCGCAACTGCTTCAAACTGTGTCCACGTCAGGCGCTGCATGCCAAGACTTTGGGATTCGTGCATCCCACAACTGGTAAAGAGATGTATTTCGACTCGGAACTTCCGTCCGATTTTGTTTCTATGGTCGATGCATGGCGCCGCTATTCAAGCGCAAGTGCAGCATATCTGGAAGAATAATTGCATTTTTTGTTTGCCAAATTGCCAGTTCTGTAGCAAGTCAATGTGGGTGACGATGTTCTAAAATCTTAATTTGCCTGTCATTTTTCCCCTTAAACTTTGGTCGTTTATAGTGCTGCGATGAAAAGTAGGGAAAGAAAGACTTGATTTTAATCCAAGTGACTAAGGTTGGAGACTGCTTTAAAATACAACGACGAGCGAAAGCGAGAATCGTACGGCATGTCTATTGAGCCTAATTACTGTTGTTCTTTTGCTTAGATGCTCAAATAGGAATTGTCCTAAAATACTATAGGATAAATTCCTCTTTTTCCTTTATCCCGTTTGCCGATATTTGCAAAAAGAATTTCAGGACTATGAAAAGAATCAGTTTCTCAATCGTGCTTTTTGCAATGTTGCAGTTGCCGCTTTATGCAGCATCTTCAGTTTTGAATGCCAATGTCGGAAATGCCGCAGTTCTTCCAGTCGGGGAACACGCCAATATACCGCGCATGCGTGCTGCAGCTATGGATAGATCCGATTTCAAATTGTTGTGTTCTCTGTTGAAGAAGGAATCTTTTGACAAGGATTGTGTCAAGATGATACGTGTTGCCTGCATCGGTAACTATTTCACATCGCGCCAGTGTGCCGATATGCTCTCAATCTTGAGCTTTGACTCAAATAGGTTGGAGGCTCTTGAATATATTGCACCACGTGTCATTGACAAGCATGCGTGTGATGTGATATTGAAGGAGTTTTCGTTTATTTCAAACAGAGAAAAGGCCGAGGAATTGCTTAGGGGACATAAACATCGTTGAGTTATTTTATCCTCAACTTTTCAAGTTCCTCGGGTGTGCCGTTGAATATATTGATATCAACCTTCTCGCTAATTCCCGGCAGTCGGCCGTTCTCGGTGCACTGCCATATTATCCACTCGTTGTCAATTCCGGGATCGTTTGCATTGTATCGTGCTATCCACAGAGGGTAGCCGTTGAAGTTCTCATTGTTGATATGGCGGCTGTGGAACTTCTTGTATGTATAAATGATGGGCTTGACACCATAATGCTTTTCTATGGTGCTGATGAAGGTCTTCAGCTCCTCTCTGTATGCCACGGCATCCATTGGCTCCTCCTCAACGTCAATCATTGGGGGCAGGTCGCCCGGCTCCAGCTTTACTTTGCCGATGAACGTCATGGCCTGCTTTTCGCCCGATGACTTGGTGCTGAAATAGTGATATGCGCCGCGCACAAAACCGTTCTTCTTTGCCGCACTCCAATTCTTTGCAAAGCGTGTGTCGTTGTGGCTGCTGCCCTCGGTAGCCTTGATGTATACAAAACTTATTGGCGGTTCGTTATTGGTACCTTTCTTCAGTGCTCTCCAGTTGATGTCTCCCTGGTGGTGCGAAATGTCAATACCATATACCGAATAGCCTTCGGGGATGCATGTTCCGTAAATCTTGTGTCCCGTGCATGGCCTGAAGCGGTTGAATGCCGGCTCAATGAACGGCTTGTATGCAAGAGCCAACACGCTGAAAGTAATGAGCGCCGAGATGAGCACATATTTCCATGTGGCCATGACACGCGGTTTCTTGCGTGTATAAGATGGTCGGCGGGCAGAATTCTTCTTCCGTCCGCCGACCTTTTTTGATATCTTTTTGGCTTTTGCCATCAAGTTTTCCGAGTATTACTTCTGCTGCTCAAGAGCAAGAGTCTTTGTAGTCTGGTCGCAAACCTCTGTTGGGCCAAAGTACTGGATAGGACCTGGGTAAACATAGCATGTCTCCTTAGCCCACTGCTCTCTGTTTGCTGCAAATGTCTTGAAAGGTGCACCATTGAGGTCAACGAGTGCCTTCTGGATAACTGGCTTCATTTCGCCGTGACGACGCTCCATGTTCATCATCATAGTGATGGGGATACCACCTGCAACCCACTCGGCAGCAGGAGCTGTTGTGTTGCGTACTGATGACATGTAACCTGTCTTGCCTGCAGCGATGAGCTGTGAAGCGTTGTAACCGAGAGCGTAGCAGTAGTCAGCATCGTAGTTAGATGGAGCTGCGCAACGGCCCTCATAACCGAAGAAGTGGTGCTGAGCGTTGAACTTGCCGGTGTACTTGCCCTCTGCCTTCCAGGCTGCGAGCTTGTTTGAAACCATCTCCGAGAGCAACTTCTCTGTCTCGATGAGAGATACCTGAACGTTACCGTGTGGGTCGCGGTCCATTGTCAACTGGCGTGCAACACCTGCAGGGAGGCTTGCGTAAACAGCTGCGTTGTCGCTTGAGAGCTGGTCGATGATGTACTGACGCTGCTCCTCAGGAGCTACAGCGTTGTACTCCTCGCCCTTGTGAGCCAACAGGTCGTTGAGCTCGGCGATGAGAGCCTTCATTGCAGGAACGAACTCGATGAGACCCTCTGGGATGAGGACTGTACCGAAGTTGTTGCCCTCAGCTGCGCGGTCAGCAACAGCCTGTGCAATAGAAGTAACGATGTCGTCGAGTGAAAGAGCCTTCTGCTCAACCTCCTCCGAGATGATACAGTAGTTAGGCTGTGTCTGCAATGCGCACTCAAGAGCGATGTGTGAAGCCGAGCGACCCATCAACTTGATGAAGTGCCAGTACTTCTGTGCCGAGTTGCAGTCACGCTGGATGTTACCGATAACCTCTGAATAAACCTTACATGCTGTGTCGAAACCGAATGAAGTCTCAATGTAAGCGTTCTTCAAGTCACCGTCGATAGTCTTTGGACAACCGATAACCTGAACACCTGTGTTCTTTGCTGCATAGTACTCGGCGAGTACGCAAGCGTTGGTGTTAGAGTCGTCACCACCGATGATTACGAGAGCCTTGATGTCAAGC
>JAFZFO010000011.1 GCA_017555845.1 Bacteroidaceae bacterium
CCCATAAAAAGGCAACGGATTAGTAGCAAATCTATATCTTAACTCATCTATATACGGTCTTTCAGGACCGCATTACAACCACAGAAGCCCGTTGCGTATTAAACAATCTACCAACGATTTGCATTATTTCCCAATTTCCTGCCTTTTTCTCGCGAGTTCTTTCTATCTTTGTCAAAATATTTTAAAACAAGAAAATGGAGCAGGATAAATCAAAAGGATTATACCAGAGCGCGATGCAGCTTGGCACCTATTTGGGAATCTTTTGGGCAGCGACATATATTTTGCTATTCAAGTTCCCCACCAACACGTTGGTGTCGACAATGGCATTGGCAATGTACATGGGTTCTCCGTTCCTTGCCGGCAGGTTGGCTGCCGGCTACCGCAGGAGAGAGTGCGGCAACTACCTGAAATTTCCACAGGCATGGACTTTAATGTTCGGCATGTATATGTGTGCTACCCTATTGAGCACAATGACAAACTACATATTCTTTGTCATCATTGACCAGGGTGCATTCCTGTTGCAGCTTGACGGGATATTGCAGCAGATAATCAATGCTCCCGGCATTGATGAGTTGTCGAAGGTGCAGTTTGATCAGATAAGGGAGTTCATGTCGCAAATGACAGCAAAGGATCTTGTGTGGCAGTTGATGAACAACAATTTCTTCAACTCATTGATGCTGCCGCCCGTGATTGCGCTGTTTGTAAGAAAAACATCATAACAGAAACAATAGATTCAGAATATGGACATATCAGTTATAGTACCACTTTACAACGAGGCCGAATCGTTGCCCGAACTTGCCGCATGGATTGAGAGGGTAATGAAGGAGAACGGCTATACTTATGAGATTATCTTCATCAACGACGGCAGCACCGATGGCTCATGGGATGTCATTGAGCAGCTGAAGGAGAAGAACGACTGCATACACGGCATAAAGTTCCGCCGCAACTATGGCAAGTCACCGGCCCTGTACTGCGGCTTTGAGCGCGCAAAGGGAGATGTAGTGATTACAATGGATGCCGACCTGCAGGACAGCCCCGACGAGATACCTGTTCTTTACAAGATGGTAACCGATGAGGGTTATGACCTTGTATCGGGCTACAAGCAGAAGCGCTATGACCCATTGAGCAAGACAATACCGACGAAGCTGTTCAACGCAACTGCGCGCAAGGTATCGGGAATCAAGAACCTGCACGACTTCAACTGCGGCCTGAAGGCATACCGCAACGAGGTGGTAAAGAGCATTGAGGTGTATGGCGACATGCACCGTTATATCCCCTATCTTGCAAAGAATGCGGGATATGACAGGATTGGAGAGCTGGTGGTGCATCATCAGGCACGCAAATATGGCAAGAGCAAGTTCGGCATAAGCCGTTTCTTCCATGGCTATCTCGACCTCATCTCGCTGTGGTTCCTCTCAAAGTTCAACCGCCGTCCGATGCACATCTTTGGTCTTTGGGGCACGCTGATGTTCCTTATTGGCTTTGTTTCGGCAATAATTGTGGGCGCGGCAAAGCTCATTGCCCTGGCAAACAACGAGCCAAGCAGGCTGGTAACAGACTCGCCATACTTCTACATTGCACTGACAATGATGATTCTGGGCACACAGCTGTTCCTCACAGGATTCATTGCCGAGCTGGTGAGCCGCTCATCACAGGAGAGGAACAAATACAACATTTCAAAGGAGATTTGATGAAGCGCGTGATGAAGCAGATTGCCGTTCTTATGGCCGCCGTGTGTTGCCTGCTGTGCCAGGGATGCGACGGCGGTTACGACTGTGCACTGGACAACATTGCATACAACCGCGTGAAGTTCTACACCATTGACGGGCATGGAATGGAGAAGGAGTACGCCTTCCCCGACCCGCTGACAGTGACAATGATGGTAAACGGCAGCGAAGCGGTGGTCGTGAACTACATGACAAACGCAAAGGAGCTGACACTGCCCATGAGCTACACAAGCGAGTGCGACACGCTGATAATGAATTTCTTTGACCGTTACATTGACACCCTGTACATTGGACACTACAACATTCCAATATACCAGTCAATGGAGTGCGGTGTGATAATGCATCACAGATTGACAGGCGTGTCATATACCGGTAATTTCCTTGATTCAATGGCAGTAAAGAGTGCCGAAATCAATTTCGACTACAATGAGAATATTAAGCTATATTTTGTTGAGTAGCCTGTTGCTTGCTGCGCCACAGAGGATTACAGCGCAGGAGATCAGCGAGGTTCCGGTGCAGGAGACCAAGCCCGAGACCAAGAAGGCAAAGGAAAAGAAGGAAAATGGTTTCTGGAGCCTGCTTGAATTCAAGGGCGTGGGTGTATCGGCCGACATATTCGGGTGCGCATACTCACTCATCGGCGACGGCATAAGCACCGAGATTGCCGCCGAAGCGAACTTCGGCAACCGCCTCTACCCCACCTTTGAGGCGGGATGGGCATGGTGCAACGCAACCGACGAGAACAACGGCATAAAATACCGCACGAACGCGCCATACTACAGGGCCGGATTCAACTACAACTTCCTTACCAAGAAGGACAACCCCAACCCAAAGCACTACATATATGGACTGGTGCGCATTGGATGGACAAACTTCAAGTACGATGTACAGACACCACCGATAACCGACCCTGTGTGGGGAGGAGAGGTGGCACTTGACCTGAAGGATGTTGAGGGTGCTTGCCTGTGGGGCGAGGTTGGTGCCGGAATAAAGGTAAAGATTGTCAAAGGCTTCCACATGGGATGGAGCGTACGTTACAAGTTCCGTTTTACCGAGAAAAAGGCCGAGAACTCAAGGATGTGGTACATCCCGGGATATGGCAAGAACCAGAGTACATGCTTTGGCGGCACGTATAGCCTGATATATGATATACCACTTTAAAGGTAAAAGGTAAAAGGTAAAAGGTTAAAGGTTAAAGGTTAAAGGGGAAAGCTTGTGCAAGCGAGTGAAAACCAAGTTTACTTGAGCTTTTACAACGGCAACGCGGATGAGCGTTGTTTGCGACAACGGGAGCTTTAGCTCCCCAAAGGAGTGCGACAAAGTCGCCTCAAAGCCGAGGTTCAATCGCACGCAAAATCAAAAGAATGAATCACTAATATTATGAAAACATCAAACATAATATTCCTTTTTGCAAGTACAATGCTGCTGGCTTTACCTGCCAGTTACGAACCCGAGCATTTTGCTAAAGCTCTTTTTGCAGGCGCATTGGCACAATCATTCGCATTGAGCAGCATCATACTATTCTTCATTCATCGTTATTTGACAGCCAAACGCATAATAATATCACTTTTCTACCTACTTTGCAGCATAGAGACATTCCTATTCCTAAGATTCGGTTCACGATTAGACCCCAATATGTTGACATTGGCGTTACAGACTAATATCAATGAAGTGAATGAATTCTTTTCGGTATATCTTGCTGCGCCATTTACATTCATTTTCCTGGCGGTTGCTTTGTCTTTATATTTTATATTGTACAAAAGCCTGGGAATCAACACTGTCTGCAATTCTCTGAAATATAAATATGCCAACACTGCCATACTGGTTGGAACTATAATTGGTCTGGCCCCCCCATTCCTACCTATCAATTTCCCTATAGGCAAAAACACTCCGGGGCAGTTGATAATGTCGGTGGACTTTGTGGTAGAAAGACATGCTGATGTCAACAAAATGACGGATTGCATAGATGAGATTTGCATAACAGCATCGCCCGAGAAAGAGGATGCGCCAATTATTGTACTTGTAATAGGAGAATCGTTCAACAAGCAACACAGTTCGCTTTATGGCTATTACCTGCCAACATCTCCCTACTTGCAGAAAGAAGTTGATAGCGGACACCTTTTTTGTTTCACTAATGCCATGTCTCCGACAAATGGTACCGACTTTGCCATGAGGTATATTTTTTCACTCAAGGGTTGCGAGAGTACAGAAAACAATGACATACATGAGTTTATGCTAATGCCTGCCATCTTCAAGAAAGCGGGATATAACGTTGCATATTTTGACAATCAGTACACACGCGCATCGGGTGGTTCATTAGACTTCAGCTGTGGATATTTTCTCAACCCTATACAAATTCACAGTCAATGTTTCGACTACAGGAACGAAAAGACAACCAAGTATGACGGAGATTTTATCAGCCAATACAGCAACGACCTGTTATATCAGCCAAAATCACTAAATATAATTCACCTTAAAGGTCAACATTTCGATGCCGCATTACGCTATCCCGAGAGTTTTGATAAATTCAAACCGGAGGATATCAATCAACAGGCTCTTGATGAAAGCCAGAAACAACAGGTGGCACATTATGACAATGCTACATTGTATAACGACTATGTTTTAAAAAGCATAATCGATGGATTCAGGAACAAGAATGCCATCATTATATATCTTTCGGACCATGGAGAACAAATATATGATGAGCCAAGCCACTTTTTCGGACGTGGATTTGATACCACAAACAATGAAGAGACGATAAAGGCTGTGTATCAGGTTCCTTTTATGATATGGTGCAGTTCTGAATATATCAATAAATCAAAAGAGATTGTAAAGGCCATACAGGAGATAAAGGATTCCGAGATATGCACGGCCGATATCGCATACCTGCTTTTCGACATTGCAGATATAGACTTCAACTACAATATCAGGACCAAAAGTTTTATTGACTCCACTTTTATTCCACATAAAGTAATAATAAATTAAAGCAAACCATGAATAGCAAATTAAACAAGACAAAAATCATTTTCCTGTTGTTTCTCATTGTAGGAACATTCTACATACTCAGGAACCACACTCCCGAGGTGTACACAACCAACAGCGGACGTATATTCGGCACGCAGTACAACATCAAGTACAAGAGCGTTGAAGACCTTCACGAAGAGATTAAAGCCGAGCTGATGCAGGTTGACAACTCATTGTCAATGTTCAACAGGAACTCAATAATAAGCGCATTCAACAGCAACAAGGATACCGTTGCAAATGAGATGTTCATTGAGGTATTCAACCTTGCACAGGAGATATCGGGCAAGACCGATGGTGCGTTCGACATCACTGTGGCACCGCTTGTGAACGCTTGGGGCTTTGGTTTCAAGAAAGGTGAGCTGCCCGACAGCGCAACCGTTGAGGAGCTGCGCAGCAAGGTGGGCTACACTACAGTGGCACTGATTGACGGAAAGGTCGTGAAGCAGAACCCGGGCACAATGCTCGACTGCAGCGCCATTGCAAAGGGATATGGCTGTGACATGGTAGCACGCTTGCTCGACAGCAAGAACATCGCCGATTACATGATTGAGATTGGTGGCGAGGTGGTGACAAAGGGCAAGAATGACCGTGGCACGGAGTGGAACATCAGCATAAGCAAGCCAACGGAGAACACCACAGGCAGCCACAACGAGCATCAGCGTATAATTGCCATAAGCGGCAAGGCGATGGCAACATCGGGCAACTACCGCAACTTCCGCATTGAGAACGGAAAGAAGTATGCCCACACCATTGACCCGCGCACAGGCTACCCGGTGCAGCACTCGTTGCTGAGCGCAACGGTTATTGCCGAGAACTGCGCCAAGGCCGATGCCTACGCCACATCGTTCATGGTAATGGGACTTGAAAAAGCCATAGAACAGTGCAAGAACGATGACATTGAAGCCTTCTTCATATACAGCAACGAGGATGGAGCGTTACAGACATACGCGACCGAAGGTTTCTAAGAAACAACAGCAATACAAAAAATATATCCGCGGACAATGTCCGCGGATATATTTTTTGGTAATGATATAGCAGTTGACCCGGCGGCCCCTGTCATTCTATATTTGCAGGACGAAACGAAGATAGCGAAATTTCGCTATCTTCGTAAGTGAACAGAAGTAGTAAAGGATAAAGATTATTAACTGTCATTGGTACTGAAGATACCGTTCAGCATGTTAATCACCTTTAC
>JAFZFO010000012.1 GCA_017555845.1 Bacteroidaceae bacterium
AATGACGGCTGTGAGTGAGCACTCACAGCCGTCATTCGTTTAAAGCGGAAAACTGAAAAGTGAAAGGTGAAAGCTGCGGGTAAGCTAGCGTAGAGGAAAGTTTACTTTTACTATGCCGAGCGGAAGCAGATTCAATCGCACGAAGCGCGATGATTGCCGGCAATCATCGCGCTTTTAACCTTTGACCTTTCAGTTTTCACCTTTCACCTTTCCGATTTCACCTTTCAGTTCGGTTTAGAACGGTACTTCATTACCGCCACCCTGCAAGCCCGGAGGCATCATCTGGACATCCTGGTTCTGCAAATAGTCAGGAATATCAGGTATATATTCAGGCTCTGACGGAACAGAGACATTCATCTTTGAACCACGCATGACAGGCATATCGCCGGGAGGTGGTGCAAGTGTCTCATCATCAAGATTCATGAAGCGGGCATACTCCTTGCGGAACAACAGAGGTACATTGTCCAAACCACCATTACGGTGCTTGGCAATGATAATCTCGGCCTTACCGCGCCAGTCGAAATCGCCGTCTTTGTAGATGTGGAAGTACTCGGGACGGTTCACGAACATTACGATATCGGCATCCTGCTCAATGGCTCCCGACTCACGGAGGTCACTCAACTGCGGACGCTTACCTTCGAGACCCTCACGACCCTCGACATTACGGTTCAACTGACTGAGCGCCATGATTGGAATGTTCAACTCCTTGGCCAAACCTTTGAGAGCACGCGAAATGGTACTGATCTCCTCCTGACGGCTACCCTTGCCTGTGTTTGCTGTCATCAGCTGCAAGTAGTCAATGAAAATCATCTTCACGCCATGCTCACGCACCATTCGACGCGCCTTTGAACGGAGTTCGAAGACCGAGAGCTGTGGAGTATCATCGATATAGAGAGGAGCATTCTCAAGAGCAACAATCTTGCTGTCGAGTTGTCCCCACTCATAACGCTCGAGCTGACCGCTACGGATCTTGTCACCAGGAATCTGGCACACATTACAGATAAGACGCTGCACAAGCTGTACGTTACCCATCTCAAGAGAGAACATACCGCAAGGAATACCCTGGTCAATGGCCATATTACGCACAAGCGAGAGCGCAAACGCAGTCTTACCCATCGCAGGACGCGCCGCAAGGATAATGAGGTCTGTTGGCTGCCAACCCGAGAGGACTTTATCAAGACGGTGGTAACCGGTACTCAAACCACTGATACCGCTGGTATTCTTTGAAGCAGTGATAATCTGGTCGTAGGCCTGACGGATTACAGGGTTAATCTGGGTATAATCCTTCTTCATCTTGCTGCCCGAGATCTCGAACAGTTCCGACTCGGCCTGCTGCATCAGTTCATCGATATCCTGTGTCTCATCAAATGCCTGAACCTGAGTCTTGCTTGTAAAGCGTATGAGGTCGCGCGCAAGTTTCTTCTGCGCAATGATATTCGCGTGATATTCAATATTTACAGAAGAGACCACCTTGCTTGTGAGCTGCGCCACGTATACAGGACCACCAACCTCGTCGAGCGTTCCCTTGCTACGCAGGAATTCGGTCACTGTAAGGATATCCACAGGACGGTCATTGAGGTCCATCTGCTGTATGGCCTCAAAGAGCAACTGGTTACGTTTGTCGTAGAACGATTCGGGCTTCAGCATTCCGCCCAGACGTCCAATGGCATCGCTGTCAATCATCAGCGCACCCAACACAGCCTCCTCAAACTCAAGAGCCTGGGGCTGAACGTGTCCATAATCACTCAATTTTGGTGTAGTATCGGCAGCCTGACGTCGTGGTGCCCTTCGTTTTGGTGTATTTGTATCTTCCATAATCATTCAGAAACAGCATCTTTGTTTCCGACTGCGAAGATACACACAACTGCACCAATAAAGCAAGAAACCGGAGAACCTTTATCAACAAAACAGCGCAAGTTATCAACGATAAAGAAAAAAGCATTACCTTTACAGCAGTAAAGACAACAGCTATGATAACATTCCCTAATGCGAAGATAAACCTCGGACTCGACATTGTCGAGAGACGCCCCGACGGTTACCACAACCTTGAGACTGTGT
The DNA here is from genome assembly GCA_017555845.1 of Bacteroidaceae bacterium. Classification (GTDB taxonomy): domain Bacteria; phylum Bacteroidota; class Bacteroidia; order Bacteroidales; family Bacteroidaceae; genus HGM04593. Next base: position 2,059 of record JAFZFO010000012.1, read on the forward strand.
TCTACCCCATTCCACTATGCGACATCCTGGAGATAACACCGGCCACAGAACCCGATGCGCCGGAATACACCTTCAAGATGTACAACGCAATGTTTGAGGGGAGCGATGCCGACAACCTTGTAATCAAGGCATACAAGGCGCTCGCCGCCGACCACAAGTTACCAAAGGTTGACATTTCACTCTACAAGCATATACCCACAGGTGCCGGCCTTGGCGGCGGCAGTGCCGATGCTGCGTTTGCCCTGAAGATGCTCAATGAGATTGCCGCTCTTGGACTCACTAACGACGAACTCTGCGCATATGCGGCACGCATTGGTGCCGACTGCGCATTCTTCATAGACAACACCCCTGCCTATGCCACAGGAATAGGCAACATCCTCGCGCCAACACCATGCAGCATCGCAGGATACCACCTTGTACTTGTGAAACCCGAAATACATGTATCAACAAAGGACGCATACGCGCTTGTGACACCACAGAAGCCACTGCAACCGTTGACAGATATTGCGCAGCGCCCCATCAACGAATGGAAGGACGCCATGAAGAATGACTTTGAAAAGAGCATCTTCGCCAAACACCCATCAATGGAGAAGGTCAAGGAGAAACTATACTCCATGGGCGCCGTGTACGCATCAATGTCAGGCAGCGGCTCATCATTCTTTGGAATATTCAAGGAAGAGCAGGATATTGACAAGATCAAAGAACTTTTCCCTGGTATGTTCTGTTGGTGCAAGAAGATGTAGTACCCATAAAAAAGCGGTTGCCCCGTGATTCACATCAGAGGGCAACCTAACACAAACACAAAATAAAACACGACAAAACTACTATGTAAGTCGCCGGGTGTATTAACTATAAGCCAATGGAATCTCAAATCCAGACATTGATCTTGACGACTTACACAATATAAACATCCACATCGGGCAAAAAGTTTTGCCGTGCATGTTAAAAAAAGCAAAAATCCTGCATCACAGCAGGATTTTTGCTTTTTCCATATTAGGGGATATAAGTAATCACATGTTTTCCATGTCATCGGCAAGTTCCTCAATATCATCTATAAGATACTGCATCTCATCAACAAAATCATGTATGCCGTTCACGAGTCCTTTCATTCCACCCATAAGCCCTTTCATCAAGCCTGAGAAAGCAGATCCCAAATATCCAGCAAACTGCTCGGTCAATGCAGCAGAAAGCCTCATATTCAGAGCTTCAATCTCACGCTGTTGCTCGGGAGTATATTCAAGATCCTTATATTTTTCATGCAACAGTTCAACACTCTGCAGAACTTCCTCAAACTCATTCTCGGTATCTACACTACCGTCCTCGACTTCCACGACAATACTCTCAAGTTCTTTTATTGACTTTTCGGCAGGCGTAGAGCACGACACCGCAAACATGGAAAGCCCAATTACCAAACAAACCAAAATCTTCTTCATATAATTGATTCTTTTTAAACAAACATTCACTACTGTCTACTCTAAAGACGGATGAAAAGCCTGTTTGTTACAGATGATGGCAAAAAATATAAAAAAAGTAAAGAATTATCCCAATTTTGCCATGAAGCGCTCCTTGTCAACAACAAAGCGTACATGGGTTCCCTTGCCTATTGCGCCCACCTCGTCACACGCTTCTACATCAAAAGTAAGTTTACGCCCCTCAACGGCAGTAAGTGTTGCAACAGCACGCACCTTGGCACCAATTGCCGAAGGCTTTATGTGGGTAGTATTCATCTCGGCACCAACGGTTGTTGAACCCTGAGGCAAGGCCGGTGCAACGGCATTCATTGCAGCGTTCTCCATTAGCGCCACCATTGCAGGCGTCGCAAAAACCTCGAGGTCGCCCGAGCCCATTGTCACTGCACAGTTCGACAGTGCAACAACCGTCTCACTTGTATAAGTCATTCCTATTTTTGGCATGGTATAATTTGATTTATCTACCGCGAATATACAAAATTCGCCGTTCCCCTACAGCAAAACGGCATGACTTTTTGTTATACAGACAAAAAACCATGCAAGCCACAGTCACTAATTATATATATGATAAGGTAAAGGAGCTGCTGTTGCACGCCGGGCTCTCGGGCAAAGCCATTGAGCAGTATGACACTTTGATAATATCGGCCATCGTCATTATCATATCCATTGCAGCCATGGAAATAGCATACCGCTTAACGCTTTTTGCAATAAGACGTATTGTAAAGCGCAGACACTACAATTTCCTGTCGCAGATACTCAAAGGCAAAAGGCTACGCAAGGTTGCCCATCTGCTCATGCCCATAACCATCAACGCGCTGTTGCCTATAACCATTGCTCCCGGCAGCATACTATTGCACTACATTGAGCTTGCCGTCTCCATATATTACATAATCGCAATGGTAATGGCGACTACAGCCGTGCTGAGTGCCTTGGGCGATTCAGCTTTCAACAACAGCAAGTTCCACGACAGGCCGGTAAAGGGTTTCATACAGGTGGGCAAAATCATTGTCATCCTTGTTGCAGCCATCGTTATAATCTCAATACTCACCAACAAGTCGCCGCTGTACCTCATTGGTGGATTGGGAGCATTCGCCGCCGTGCTCATGCTCATTGCCAAGGACAGCATCATGGGGTTCGTAGGCGGCTTCCTGCTGTTGGAGAACGACATGGTGAGACTTGGCGACTGGATAGAAATCCCCGGAACAAGCATCAACGGCAATGTGTTCGACATATCATTGACCATTGTCAAGGTGCGCAACTGGGACAACACCATTGCCACCATTCCGCCATATACCCTTATTAATGGCACGTTCATCAACTGGCGCGGAATGAGCGAGAGCGGCGGCCGCCGCATTGCACGCGGATACACAGTAAAACTCGACAACATAAGGCCATGCAGTGAGGCCATGCTACGCCGTGTGAGAAAACTCGACAGCGAACTCGCAACCTATATCGCACGCAAGAGCGAACAGGCGCTCAATGGCAAGACAGCCAACACCGCCAACCCCGACGGCCTCATGAACGGCACCATTGACACCAATGCCGGACTTTTCCGTGCCTATGCCGAGATATATCTGCGCCGCCACCCACTCATACGCAAGGACATGCTTGTAATGGTACGCACGCTTGAACCCAACGAAACAGGCTTGCCAATGCAGTTCTACTGCTTTACCACAACAACCGAATGGGTCGACTATGAGAGCATCCAATCCGAGATAATGGAACACTTTGCATCGGTAATGCCGTTGTTTGAACTCTACCCCTTCCAGACTGCGGGTTCACGCGACACCGTCATCAGCGGCCTGCTCGAAGGACAGTATCCCATTGAGCGCATTGACGGCCTGCCATACAAGACCATGAAATGACGAGCGTACAAAAACACCAACATTTAGTGAAAACATTTCCACAGCACGCCCTTTTAACAACTTTTGCACAAAAAGCCCCACATTGTGCATAAAAAGACCACATCATTTGTACTTTTTACGCTAATTTTGCACACCAAAAAGAACTATTTAGCAAAATCTACATAAAAAACATAAAATTATGACCAAAATCAAAGGTAACAATGTGCTCATCACAGGCGGTGCATCGGGCATCGGCCGCATCATGGGTCGCATAGCATTGGAGAGAGGCGCAAAGACTCTCATTATTTGGGACATCAACGAAGCAAGCATTGCAAGCACCATCGATGAGTACAAGACACTTGGCACAGTAAAGGGCTACAAGGTTGATGTTTCAAACAGCCTGCAGGTTCAGGAAGTTGCAGCAAAGACCGAGAAGGAGTGCGGCAACATTGACATTGTAATAAACAACGCCGGCATAGTTGCCAACAACGAAACTTTCGACAAGCAGACTATCCGCGACATTGAGCGCACAATGAACATAAACGCAACAGCCCCCATGGTAATTGCACAGCAGTTCCTTCCAAAGATGCTCGAGCGTAACCATGGCCACATCTGCAACATTGCATCGGCAGCGGGTATGTTGGCAAATCCCAAAATGTCAGTCTACGCAGCCAGCAAATGGGCTGTCATAGGATGGAGCGACAGCGTGCGCATTGAACTCAAACACATGAAGAGCAAGGTACGTTTCACTACCATAGCCCCTTACTTCATCAACACAGGTATGTTCGACGGCGTGAAGTCACGCATTTTCCCAATTCTGAAGCCGGAGCCAACTTCAAAGAAGATCATCAACGCCATTGAGCGCAACAGGAACTTCAAAGGCATACCTTTTGGCTATCATTTCATACGTTTCTGCCAAGCTTTGTTGCCTACTTCAATTTTTGATTATATCTTTGGCGAAGTTGTTGGAATTTTCCACGCGATGGACCACTTTACCGGTCGCAAGTAATAACAGACTTGTCATCTTGAACAAAGCGAAGATCTACCCTTTCAATTAAAGAGGCGTTTCACTATGTTCGGCATGACAAAGTATGCATAAGACACATACAATGAGTATTGCAAACACTCCTATAAACGAAATAAAGAGCATTGTTGCAGCACAGCGCGAATACTTTGCCACAAACGAGACTTTGGAGTACAAGTTCCGCAAGGAACAGCTCAAGAAACTGCAGGCGGCCCTTCTCAAATGGGAGAAGCCGCTTTGCGATGCACTCTGGAACGACCTTCACAAATCGTCCCAGGAGGCCATACTTACTGAATTGAGCATTGTTGCCGGCGAGGTAAAGAACCACATCAAGCACCTGCGCAGTTGGATGCGCACACGCCGTGCCTGCACACCATTGAAGATGATGCCATCACGCAGCCGCGTAGTGAGCGAGCCTTTGGGTGCTGCCCTTATCATTTCGCCGTGGAACTATCCCGTCCAGCTATTGCTCAACCCATTGGTAGGAGCAATATCGGCCGGCTGTACAGCTATCCTCAAGCCATCTCCATACGTTCCAAACGTATCACGCATAATCGAGGAGATGATTACCGAGACATTCGACAAACGCTATGTAGCAGTGGTCCAGGGTAACCGCGAAGTGAACGCGGCACTGCTTGATGAGCGTTTCGACATAATTTTCTTCACTGGCAGCCCCGCACTTGGCAAAAAGGTCATGGCAGCCGCAGCAAAGAACCTCACTCCTGTGGTGCTGGAGCTTGGCGGTAAGAGCCCATGTATAGTAGATGCCGATGCCGACATAAAAATTGCAGCACGCCGCATAGCGTGGGGAAAGACACTCAATGCCGGACAGACCTGCATTGCCCCCGACTATCTGCTAATCCACGACAGCCGCCGAGAGGAGTTCATCAAGGAGTTCGACAAGGCACTCAAGCGCCTTCACGGCAGCGACATCAGAGCCAGCCGCCATTTCGTACGACTTGTGAACGACAACGCCTTTGAGCGCGTGTCGGGCTACCTGAAGGATGGCAAGGTGGTATACGGCGGAACAACAAATGCCGCCGAGCGTTACATTGAGCCCACACTGCTTGCCGATGTAAAGCCCACAGCGCCAGTGATGCAGGAAGAAATCTTTGGTCCCATACTCCCCATGATGCCGTTCGAGAACATTGACGAAGCAATCGAATTCATCAATGAAAGGGAAAAGCCACTTGCACTCTACTATTTTGGAAATACAAGCAAGGGCAAGGAGGTTATCCGTACCACATCGGCGGGCGGTTCATGCATCAACGACACCATCATGCACATTGCCAACGAGAACATTCCATTCGGTGGTGTTGGCAACTCGGGCATGGGACACTATCATGGCAAACTCAGTTTCGATGCTTTCTCACACCAGCGTTCGGTGGTTACCACCCCGACATGGTTGGACCTGCCATTCCGTTACATGCCCTACAGGATGTTCGGTTTGGTAAAGAAACTGTTGTAACACACTATAAGAAAAAGGGAAGAGACACAAACATTTAAACATCTATAATATGAAAGAACATTTACAAACCCTTGACACGCTTAGTATCAATTTAGGTTCGAATGATATGGTTCTGGTGAACTTCATTCTCGCCTTTGTAATGTTTGGTGTTGCACTCAGCATCAGAGTTTCAACTTTCAAAAGTATCCTCAAGAAGCCCAAGTCGGTGACTCTTGGACTGTTGTTGCAGTGGTTTGCACTGCCGGCACTCACCTGCTTGCTGACAATTGTGCTCAACCCCATCATCACTCCAATGGTTGCATTGGGTATGATTCTTGTGGCATCGTGCCCGGGAGGCAATATCTCCAACTTCCTCTCGTCACTCTCAAAGGGTAACGTAGAGCTGTCGGTTTCAATGACAGCCATTACCACTCTCTTTGCTTCAATCATCACACCATTGAACTTCTGGTTCTGGGGAACACACTACTGCCAGTTCGCCGAGATCAGGAACAAGATTCCCACACTCGACATTCCGTTCGATGAGATGCTGTCGCAGATTGTACTCATCCTTGGATTCCCCATTGTGTTGGGTCTGCTCTTCTCGCACTACTTCCCAAAAATATCGAAGAAGATTATCAAGCCCACACAGGTACTCTCAATCCTGTTCTTCATTGCAATGGTAATTGTATCAATGACACAGGTACTCAGCGGTTTTGAGCAGAAATGGGAGGTCTATGCAGCCATACTGTGCACACTTGTCATTGTGGTAATACACAATGCGACAGCTTTGGCAGCCGGTTACTATGGCGGTAAGCTTGCAAAAGCGCCAATCAAGGATTGCCGTACACTTGCAATTGAGATAGGTATCCAGAACTCGGGCCTTGCACTGGCACTGCTGTTCAACACCAACATCTTCTTACCCGGCCAGTGGAAGGGCAATGGCGGTATGATTATTGTTGCTGCACTTTGGGGAATTTGGCACATCATCTCGGGATTGATAATTTCACGTTTTTTCCGTCGTTCAGAAGCATAAGTTATGGGCAGAAGAAGGAAACTGCAGGACAACGACAGACGTTACAACGTACTGCATTGGTTCGTAAACATAGCAATAAAGACATCGTACCGTAGCATAAAGTATATTGACACAGAGCGTATACCAAAAGATGCAGCGGTAATCTTCGCACCCAACCACACCGGTACACTGATGGATGCGTTGGTAATCCTTGCAATGGACATGAAACCAAAAGTATTCATTGCACGTGCCGACATCTTCAGGAATCCCACACTTGCCAAAGTGCTCAGTTTCTGCAAGATGATGCCTATCATGCGCATGCGCGACGGCATCGAGGAGGTAAAGAAGAACAACAGGACAATTGAGATTGCCGCCGATGTCCTCAAGGATAAGGTGCCTTTGTGCATTTTCCCCGAGGGTACACACCAGTCAAAATACTCGATGCTCCCACTGCAGAAAGGTATATTCCGCATTGCACTGCAGGCAAAGGAGTTGCTTGGCGACAAGCCATTGTACATTGTACCTGTGGGTATAAAATATGGAAATTTCTATCGTTTCCGTTCATCGGTAAGCGTGCAGTTCGGCAATCCATTGAACGTTGGCGAATTCATTGCCGAACATAGCGACAGGACTACTCCAGAGCAGATAAACCTGATGAGGGAGAACCTGGCTGCACGCATGAAGGAGAATATCCACTTCATCCCCAACAACGAGGATTACGAGGCCAAGAAGGAGATATGTGCGGCAATGTACAGCGTTCAATGCGCCAAGAACAATACCCGCGACACAAATCCATTGGTAAACCTGAACCAGAAGACAACCGATGAGATTGAGGCGCTGCAGCAGGCGAATCCCGAAGTTGCCGAAAAGCTCATTGAACTTGGCAAGCAGGCTCTCAAGCAGCGCAAACAGAAGCATATCAGCCTGAAATCAGTTGTCAAGCCACGTGGTTTCTTCGCACAGTCGGCGAGAGCATTGCTGTTGCTCGTTACACTGCCCTATACACTCTTTGCAACAGTCTGCACCTCGCCCGTCACCCTTTTGTGCCGTGCATTGGAGGGCAAGTTCAAGGACAAGGCATTCCTCAACTCGGTACGTTGCGTCATCAAACTGCTGTTGTGGCCATTGCTGTTCATTGCCTACACCGTGGCTGCATTCATCTGCCTGCCTAATTTGTGGGCCATATTGACAGTCATTGCACTGCTGCCTGTAAATGCCGTTGCACATGACACATTCCGTGCCTTCCGCATGGCTGCATCAGACTTCAAATTGTCATGCAACAGAACACTGAAGGCAAAGTATAATGAAATAAGGAAATTCTTCCAATAGAAATTCAAACAGTTTCTAAAAAGACACAAAACACTATTATGAAACGATACATTACATCACTGGTGTGTGCAGCACTCGTATCGGCAAGTGCCTTTGCAGGCAATTCCAACGAAACAGCTGCCGACACATCAAGCATCAAGAAGAAAGAGATTGTAAAGACAGGCTTCAACTTCGGTCCGTTGCCAGCTGTGGCATTCGATGCAGACAAGGGTCTGCAGCTTGGCGCATTGCTCAACATTTTCGATTTTGGCGACGGTAGCGAATACCCCAATACACGACAGAAACTCTATCTTGAGGCTTCGTTCTTTACCAAAGGCTCACAGTTGTTTGTCATCAACTACGACAACAAGTTCCTCATCCCAGGCGTTCGTTGGGCTGCAACAGCAAACCTCACCAATGACAAGGCTATGGACTTCTATGGTTTCAATGGTTACGTGTCACACTTTGACCATGAGAGGATTGCTGCGGGAAAGAATAACGAGAACGAATTCCTGTACACTCCCAAGTACCGCATGAACCGTCTTAACTTCAACTTCAAGACCGACTTCACCGGTAACATCTGGAACAACAAGTTCTTTTGGGAGGCTGGCTACCACTTCAACTACGTAAAGGCCGGCTACCAGAAGGAGCATGCTCTCAACCTCGACAAGATCAACAAGGGCAAGGAGGAGAACAAGATGTTCCCCGAGACAGAGCCTACAATCTTCGATCTCTACCGTCAGTGGGGAATCATCTCCGAGGACGAGGCTTGGGGCGGTATCAACAGTGCCTTGCGCGTGGGATTACTCTATGACACACGCGACAAGGAGAATGCACCTTCAAAGGGCATCTGGGCCGAGGTTCACGCAACACTCGCTCCCAAATTCCTGGGCACAACACACCCCTACTACCGTTATTCGGCAACATTCCGTCACTATGTTCCCATTGTAAAGAACGATGTGCTCACATTCGCATACCGTCTTAACTACGAAGGTGCAATAGGCAACAGCACACCATACTACATGCTGCCGTTCATCACCACAATGGGCTCAACTTATGACCGCGACGGCATGGGCGGTTACCGCACCGTACGTGGTATGCTGCGCAACCGCGTCCAGGGTCTCGACATGGCAACATACACAGCTGAGCTGCGTTGGCGTTTCGTACGTTTCACTCTTGGAAAACAGAACATTGCGTTCGGTCTCAACATCTTCAGCGATGGTGCTATGGTCACACGCAACTACGACATGTCGTTCCGTGGCGATGATCAGTACCGCGAGGCTTACAATGAATACATGGCACTCTCGGGTCTCACAAGCGACCGCCCACACATTACCGTAGGTGGAGGTTTGCGTTTCATCATGAACCAGAACTTCATCGTTGCATTCGAGTATGGCTTGCCGGTAAGCAAGTTCAGCAAGGATCCTGTAATACAGAAACAAGACGGCAACGGTGCATTCTACATCAACACCGGATTCCTGTTCTAAAAGAATATATTCCACATATAAATCAAATGTCCAACGCTGTTGCGCTGGACATTTGATTTATAATATCGCAGACAAGAACTATGCACTCAAAAGCAGCACGATAAAAGTATCAAAATAAAAAAGAAAAAATACTTTTGTCAGATTAGGTATTTCAACAACTCAATTTGTATATTTGTGTTATACTTTTGCATCATTCAAATTAATAAGATACAACTATGAATGATGAAATGGAAATGATTGAAGAATATCAATCAGATAGTATTGACGACCTTGTAGTGGAGAGAAGAAAGGAGAAAGCCGTTCAACACTTTTTGACGAGCCCATCCTCAACAACCAGATATTATCACATAGCAAACTATTCAAATGGGGATTCAATAAAAAGCGAAATCGCTCCTGAACATCTTGATGAATTAGGGAAAGGAAATAAAGATTCATTGTCTAAACAAAAACATCGCAGTGACTCTTTATTTTATGCTACAATTCCTATGGTTTTGCGTTACGAAGGAGGATTTATAGATGACCCAATTGACAAAGGCGGAAAGACAAATATGGGCATAACCCAAAAGTATCTTGATACATATAAGAAAAAAGCTGGTGTGAATGTCAATGACGTTAAAGATTTGACAAAGAAAGATGCTATAGGTCTGTATAAAGCAGAATGGGATGCACGTGGGTTTGGTTTATTAGACAACACAGATATCATGAAATTAGTTTATGATTTTTCCGTCAATTCCGGTCCTCAAAAAGCTATCGGTTCTTTACAGAATATCCTTAACAAAAAAGGTCATAATTTAACAGAAGATGGCTATATCGGCGATAAAACCAATCAGGCGGTAAATTCTGTTGATGATAAATGGTTGAAAAAAGAGTTGCAAAAATCCCGTGCGGATCATTGCGATGGCATTGTTGACAAATATCCAGATCAAAAACGGTTTATAAATGGTTGGTTTAATAGAATAAATGATATTGGCAGTAAACTAGGTTGTGATACTATTTATAAAAGCAGGCATTTTTAACAATTGACTCATGAAAAGGTTATTGCAGATTATTCTTGTCTTATGCATTGCCGCATGTAATGGCAACAAGAAGGATTGTGTAGATGTCGCGGACATTTTACCTTCTCCTTTTGTAGGTTATTGGGAAAGCATCGGAAAGAATGACACCATTGAGAATCTCTCGTTGCGCATTGGAGAGCGCAACGATTCTTTACTTATTACATTCTACTGGGAGAGGCAAGAACCTTTTTATATGACAGGCAATCCATTGAAAGACAGCAAGGGAGATGCCATACCGCAGATATGCATCCGTGTGCCAAAAAGTGACAACAAAGCAGTAGGCACTATAGTCAACCAATATTTCAGTATTTTCCAGAACTACTCCCAGAATGAATATTATCCTATTATCTTTGAGTTGAAGTCGTTGGATACACTTACATTCAAAATTGATGGAGTTGTAAATTATTGGCCAGGCTTTGGTACGCTTGTCCGCAAGAATAGTGATAACAGTTCTTTTTCTACCGAAACAACAGACTTATACAAGGAAAATGCTTTTGCTCCCGATGCCGATGATACACAGCAGAACATTTTTGATGTTGCCGGCATTGTTCCATCACCGTTTATCGGCAAATGGGAGTGGGAAAAGAATGATTCCTGGCAGAATTTCGGTATAAGTATTGAATCTAAAAAAGATTCACTGTTACTCACAGCCAGTGGAGTGTTTTCAGGTGGTGCAAGGATACAAATGCCAATTTGTGACAACGAAGATAACCCCATGCCACAGGCTCGTCTATCTCTCCCCAAGCATGGCAACAAAGCCGAAGGGCACTTCTTTGATACAAATTGCGCGGTAACATTGGAGCTTTTCAGCAACAACACCATTTTATTCAAAACCGACGAACCGCTTGGCTTTTGGCCGGACAGCGCCGTAATGGTGCGCTCTGGTAACAGTTCGCCAAACTTCTGAAACAATTTTAGCCAAGCATAACGCAAGAATCATGTATTAATAATCAATTCGGCCGAATTGTCACACTACCACTCTATCCAGTATTCCACTGAGTGCTGCAATTGCTATGCCGTAATTTGTTATGGGTACACCCTGCGCCTTGGCCTGGCGCACGCGGGAGAGAACCGTGCGGCGATTGAACATGCACGCGCCGCAATGAATAACAATATCATACCCCACAAGGTCATCGGGGAAATCATTGCCACCCACAACATCAATTTTCACCCCCTCCCCCAACTTGCTACGTAGCAGACGCGGCAGTTTCACGCGCCCTATATCCTCGTTCTGCGGTATATGGCTACACGCCTCGGCAATGAGCACACGTGCTGTAGGTGGCAAGGCAAGCAAAACCTTTGCCCCACTGCGGAACGCATCAATGTCACCTTTGTGACGTGCCATTAGCACTGAAAAGGATGTCAATTTGGTTTCGGGTGGTGTGAGTTTCTCAACCATGGCAAACACCTGCGAATCGGTTATTATAAGCTGTGGCGGAGCAACCAGTGACTGCAAAAGGTGAGGCAACTCCTCGGGCGCACAGCAAAGCGGAATACAATGTTTGTCGAGCAAGTTACGGAGCGTTTGCACCTGTGGCTGTATGAGGCGGCCTTTTGGAGCCGATGCATCCTGTGGCATCACAAGCACCACAGTATCGCCCGGTTTCACCAATGAATGGGTTATATCGTCAAGGTCGTCATCCTGGGTATACTGCCGTGCAATGCAATCAAGCAACGCGTCACGTCCCTCGCCTGTTACAGCAGAGAAAGGAATGAGATCACTTCCCAAAGCACTTTGCCAAGCGATTACGTGCTCTGCACTGCCCTCCTTGTCACTTTTTCCTGCAATAATAATTACCGGCAACTGCTGCTCACGTATCTGCGCAAGCCACTCCTTTTCAAGCGAAGCATCGCCATCATATTCACGAAGTAGAAGTATGGCAACATCGGCACGTGCAAGCACCTTGCGTGCTGCATCAACGCGCATTGTTCCAAGCTCGCCGACATCATCAAACCCGGCAGTATCGGCAATCACAGCCGCACCAACACCCGGAAGTTCAATATTCTTCCACACAGTGTCGGTAGTTGTTCCTGCAACATCGGAAACAATTGAGACACCCTGCCCCGCAATACAATTCACAAGCGAAGACTTACCGGCATTCCTTCGGCCGAATATAGCTATATGATAACGGTTAGAACGAGCAACTGTGGTCATAATTCTTACAATTAATATTCATCCCTTAGAATCTGAAATCCCTTTCGCCGTTGTCAATCCTCTCCAAATACTCTGTGGCTTTGGCACGGGCATGTTCGTTGGGGACAGTCTCGAGCAGGCGTTTGATCATAGTTTCGCCTTTTGCACGTGTGGCAGGCGAGGCGTAATCCCTGATATACTCCTTCAATGTCATAAGAGCATTGGGCAGGCAGCAGTTCGATATCTGCCCGTTCTTCAACAGTGTCATGAAGCGGTCGCCTGTGCGGCCTTCGCGGTAGCAGGCAGTGCAGAAACTGGGGATATGATCAAGGTCGAGCAGCCACCCTACCACCTCATCAAGCGTGCGATGATCGGCAATGTCGAACTGCGCAGAGTTCTCATCGGGGGCCTCCTCGGTAACATATCCGCCCACACTGGTGCGTGAGCCACCGCTTATCTGCGAAATACCAAGTTCAAGCAGGCGCTCACGGCTCTTTGCGCTCTCACGGGTAGAGATAATCATTCCCGTATAGGGCACGGCAATGCGTATTATGGCAACAATCTTGTAGAAGATATCATCGGGCACGGCGTTCTCAAAATCGGCAGTGTCAACATCATCGGCCTTGCAAAGGCGCGGCACACTGATGGTGTGTGGTCCAACGCCATAGGTAGCCTCGAGATGCTCTGCATGCATAAGCAGTCCCACGAAATCGTATCGGTATGTCTCGAGTCCAAAGAGCACTCCAATGCCCACGTCATCTATGCCGCCCTGCATTGCGCGGTCCATAGCCTCGGTGTGCCAGGCATAATCCTTCTTTGGTCCTGTAGGGTGCAGCGCCTCGTAGTTCGCCTTGTTGTATGTCTCCTGAAAAAGTATATATGTACCAATGCCGGCGTCGCGCAGACGGCGGTAGTTCTCTACAGTCGTAGCTGCAATATTCACGTTCACACGGCGTATTGCGCCGTTCCTGTGCTTTATGCTGTAGATTGTATTTATGCTCTCTATTATATATTCGATGGGGTTCATCAGTGGATGCTCACCGGCCTCAAGCGCAAGGCGCTTATGTCCCATATCCTGCAAGGCTATGACCTCGGCACGAATTTCCTCTTGAGTGAGTTTCTTGCGGCGTATGCTCTTGTTTTTTGCGTGATAAGGGCAATATACGCAACCGTTGACGCAGTAGTTCGAGAGATAAAGCGGTGCGAACATAACTATGCGGTTGCCATAGAAACGGTGTTTTATTTCATTGGCAAGAGCATATATCTGCTGCACCACAGTGGGATCGTTGCACTCCAACAGCACAGCAGCCTCGCGGTGTGTCAGTCCCTTGAAGGCACGTGCCTTGTCGAGTATGCTCTGTGCAAGCGCAACATTGGCGCAATTCTCGCGCGCATACTGCATTGTGGAGCGTATCTCGCTGTCACAAATGAATTCGGTTGCTATTGTTGATTTTGCGTTATACATAATTCAAGTGTCAAGACATCGTTTAATCCTAAATCAATTTTCCTATAACCGTTAACCACACTGCGTGTGCCTGAACCTCGGTTTTTATCCTTAACCTTTCGTTTCGCACAACCAGCTTCCGCAGCTTTCCCCTTTCCCCTTTAACCTTTAACCTTTAACCTTTATAATAGTCTCCTCGGGAGAAATCAATATGATAGCCAATTTTATCTAACCTGTCGGAGAGGATTTTCAATCCTTGTGCCGACTCGCTGCCACTGCACTTTTTGTTGTCATAGATTGAATATTTGCCACGATATAGCATTGGCGTAAAATTAGGCATCACTACGTTCGCTCCCGCAAGCACAGCACGTTCAGTTCCATCATCGCACAACGTTGCCAAAGCCGTTGTAGCAGGAATCAAAGCATGCGGAAAACGCAGACGCAAAAGCGATATCAACAACAGGGTACTATCCACACTACCGGGCCTTTCATCAGCGAATGGCGTACCTGCAGCAGGCACGAACGGCCCTATACCAATCATTTGCGGTTGCAGGCGGTCAAGGAATATCAAATCCTCGACAAGGTGTTCCACAGTCTGCCCCGGCGAGCCCACCATCATTCCGCTACCCACCTGAAAGCCGAGTGCCTTGAGGTCGACAAGACAACGGCGACGGTTATAGACATCCATGGAATGCGGATGCAGTTGCGAATAATGCATTTCATTTGCAGTCTCGTGGCGCAGGAGATAACGGTCGGCACCGGCACTGCGCAACAGCGAATAGGAAGCCATTGAGCGTTCCCCCACAGAGAGGGTTATTGCCTTTGTTGGGAACTCTGCACGTATTGCAGCCACCACATCGGCAAGCCACTCATCACTCATCTGCGGATCTTCTCCACCCTGCAGGACAAAGGTATTGAAACCGAGGGCGGCTGCCATGCGGCAGCACTCCAGTATCTCCTCTTTTGAGAGCCTGTAACGCTGTGCCAGCACGTTGCCACATCGCAAACCGCAGTAGTTGCAGTTGTTGCGGCAATATGAGCTTATCTCAATGAGAGCACGTACATAGACACCTTTGCCAAAGTGCTTCTGCGCCACCTCCTGGGCCAAATGCGCAAGTTGCGCTCTTTGCCCGGAATCGGTTTCAGCAAGCAGCCCTCGCCACGCATCGGCAGGCACCGGGGCAGGCATTGAAAGCAGTTTCAACAGGTTATCGAAGTCGTTTTCTCTCATTTTAAGGTTCAAACAAAAAACATTATTGCAAAAATAGTTGAATTAGTAGTTTTTTAGCTATTTTTACTGCAAAATTTAATAACCGTAAAACTAACCATAATTACATATGTTCATCCGTTACCGTCTTTTATCGAAACTTGTGGCAATGTGGAAGAACAACGAGCTTCTGCAGAAGATTGACCGTATGCCATACGAGATGTATCCACGCAACCAGAAGCCCAAGGGCCGATGCTGCATACACAAGGAACGTGCCGTGATAAAATACAAGACAATGGCAATGATGGGTTTTACCATGCAGGACGAGACCGACGAGATGACCCCGTTGAGCAGTTATGCACGACTGATGCTCACCGGCAACAACCACAACGACAAGCGAAAGCTACTGCACGTGATGGACGAAGCCTGCTCATCGTGCGTAAAGAGCAATTATGAGGTGTCGAACCTGTGCCGTGGATGCGTTGCACGCCCTTGTTACACCAATTGCCCAAAGGACGCAATCTTCTATGACAAGGATGGCAAGGCACACATTGACCACGACAAATGCATCAGCTGCGGCAAATGCCATCAGGTATGCCCCTACCACGCCATCATCTATATGCCAGTTCCCTGCGAGGAGGCATGCCCGGTGAAGGCTATTTCAAAGGATGAATATGGTGTGGAGCACATTGACCGCGACAAGTGCATCTACTGCGGCAAGTGCCTTAATGCTTGCCCCTTTGGTGCTATTTTCGACAGATGCCAGGCCTTTGACGTGCTCAAGGAGATGCGCGCCGGCAAGAAGGTAATAGCCATGGTTGCGCCATCGGTGCTTGCACAGTTCGGCAAGCCCATTGAGCAGGTATACGGTTCACTGAAAGCTATGGGCTTCCACGACGTTGTGGAGGTAGCATACGGTGCCGAGGAGACCATACGCCGCGAAGCCGAGGAGCTAAAGGAGAAGTTGGAAGAAGGACAGCCATTCATGACCACAAGTTGCTGCCCTGCATACGTGAACCTTGCAAAGAAACATATCCCCGAAATCGTGAAATATGTCTCGTCTACAGGTTCTCCAATGCACTACACTGCAATATATGTGAAGGAGAAGTACGGCGAGGATTGCATGCCGGTGTTCATTGCCCCATGTGCATCGAAGAAAGCCGAGGGAGCAGCAGACAAGAATGTCGATTTCGTGCTCACATTCCGCGAGATAGATGCCATATTGCAAGGCTTGGGAATTGACATTGAGAGCACAATGCCCTACACCCCCGCCGAGAGCGCATGCCGCGATGCACACAACTTTGCAAAGACAACAGGCGTGTTCACCGCAGTGAAGAACCACATTGGCGATGAGAGCCTCGAGGGCGTGGTCATTGCCGATCTTAACAAGAAGAACATTGCAATGCTCAAAGGCTATGCAAAGACCGGCAAATGCCCCGGCAAGCTTGTCGAGGTAATGTCATGCCCCGGCGGTTGCATCACAGGCCCATGCGCCTGCAGCCAGGGCGGCGAGGCTGCCCGCCGATTCGAAGCCGAAGTAAAGAAGAAATAAAATTTTGCCAAGCGAAGATAAATGGTTAACTTCGCGCCTAATTTATATTATAGACTTGGAAAACAATAGATGATAGAACGCCATTTCATACTCGACGGTATTGACCCCGTCGGATTCTACGGAGCAGGGAACATACACTTGCAGATGCTGAAGAAGCTCCACCCCAAGCTCCGCATTGTAGCACGCGACAACATTATAAAGGCTTTGGGCGACGATGATGAGCTTGAGCGCTTTGGCAGGGTGATAGACCTGCTCAAGGAGTACTGCAACAAATACAACAGCCTTAACGAAGAGGCAATCATTGATGCAGTAAACGGCAAGCGTGGCGACAAGGGCAGCGACAGCAATGTCATTGTCTACAACATAAACGGCCGTCCAATATATCCACGCACCGAGAACCAGTGCCGCCTTGTCGAGGAGTACAAGAAGAATGACATGGTGTTCGCTGTGGGTCCTGCCGGAACAGGAAAGACCTACATGGCAATTGCGCTTGCAGTTAAGGCGCTCAAGAACCGCGAGATAAGGAAGATCATACTCAGCCGCCCTGCAGTTGAAGCAGGCGAGAAACTGGGATTCCTGCCTGGCGACATGCGCGACAAGATTGACCCATATCTGCAGCCGCTGTACGATGCGCTCGAGGACATGATACCGCTTGCAAAGCTCAAGGAGCACATGGACAGCAACGTGATACAGATTGCACCGCTCGCCTTCATGCGCGGCCGCACACTTAACGACGCTGTGGTAATCCTTGACGAGGCGCAGAACACCACCCCGCAGCAGATAAAGATGTTCCTCACCCGTATGGGAAACAATACAAAGATGATCATTACCGGTGACCTCACACAGATTGACCTTCCACAGAGCAATGCATCGGGACTCATGCATGCGCAGAGAGTGCTCAATGGCGTGCCGGGAATAGGATTCGTGACACTCACAAAGAAAGATATCGTGCGCCACAAGCTCGTGACACGCATTGTCGAGGCATATGAGAAGCACGAGAAACAGGCAGCGGAGAGAGCCGCCGAGAAGAAAAACAATAAAAACGATTGACAATAATTTAAAACAAAAATACAATGGCAAAAGCATTAACAAACACTGAATTCAAGTTCGAGAACCAGAAAAGCGTTTATCACGGCAAGGTACGCGACGTATATACCGTTGGCGATGACAAGTTGGTAATGGTAGCAACCGACCGCATCTCTGCGTTCGACGTTGTACTCCCTAAAGGCATCCCATTCAAGGGACAGATGCTGAACCAGATTGCAGCCAAGTTCCTCGATGCTACAGCCGACATCGTTCCAAACTGGAAGCTTGCTACTCCCGACCCAATGGTTACCGTTGGTGTAATGTGCGAGGGTTTCCCTGTTGAGATGATTGTACGCGGTTACCTTTGCGGTTCGGCTTGGCGTGCCTACAAGAGCGGCGTACGCGAGATCTGCGGCGTGCAGCTCCCCGAGGGCATGAAGGAGAACCAGAAGTTCCCACAGCCAATCATTACCCCAACAACAAAGGCCGAGATTGGTGAGCACGATGCCGACATCTCAAAGGAGGAGATCCTTGCACAGGGTCTTGCAACTCCCGAGGAGTATGCATTGCTCGAGAAGTATACACTCGCCCTCTTCCAGCGTGGTACAGAGATTGCAGCAGAGCGCGGCCTTATCCTCGTTGACACAAAGTACGAGTTCGGCAAGCACAACGGCACAATCTACCTCATGGATGAGATCCATACACCCGACAGCAGCCGCTATTTCTACTCTGAGGGCTACGAGGAGAAGTTCGAGAAGGGCGAGCCACAGAAGCAGCTCTCAAAGGAGTTCGTACGCGAGTGGCTCATGGAAAACAACTTCCAGGGCAAAGAGGGCCAGCAGGTTCCCGAGATGACCGATGAGATTGTAGAGAGCATCAGCAACCGTTACATCGAGCTCTACGAGAACATCACCGGCGAGAAGTTCGTCAAGGAGGAGTGCGAGGACATCAACGCCCGCATCGAGGAGAACGTAAAGAACTATTTGGGATAAAACATAATGAGCTACAAGCACGAAGACCTGAAACCTTATCGCAACGAGGGTGAGAAAGCCGAACAGATTGAGGAGATGTTCGACAACATCGCGCCCGAGTACGACAAGTTCAACTATCTTGCATCAATGAATATAGACAGGATATGGCGCAAACGCGCCATATCGTCTTTAAAGCCCTTTGCTCCGCGCAAGGTGCTCGACATTGCCACAGGTACCGGCGACCTGGCACTGCTCATAGACAAGATACTGAAACCCGAGAGCATCATCGGCTGCGACATCTCCGAGGGAATGATGCAGGTTGCACGCGAGAAATGCAGAAAGCGCGGCGTGACAAACATCACATTCGAGAAGGAGGACTGCACTGCACTCACCTATCCCGACGAGAGCTTTGATGCCGTCACATCATCGTTCGGCATCAGAAATTTCCAGGAGCTCGACAAGGCATTGTGCGAGATGCAGCGTGTGCTGCGCAAAGGCGGTCATCTGGCAATACTTGAACTGTCGACACCGGTAAAATTCCCCATGAAACAGCTGTTCCCCATCTATGCACGCACCATAATGCCGCTGCTTGGCTGGCTGTTCTCAAAGGACGCAAAGGCATACAAGTACCTCCCCGACTCCATTGCTGCCTTTCCACAAGGCGAAGTTCTGCAGAACGCATTGAAGCGTGCCGGTTTCAGCAAAGTTGAATTCCATCGCTTCACCGGTGGAGTCTGTACATTCTATCTTGCAACAAAATGAAACTCTACGGAATAATCGGCTACCCGCTTGCACAGTCGGCATCACCCGCTTTCTTCAACAATAAGTTTGAAAAGGAAGGCATTGATGCCCGTTACATACCTTTTGAAATTGAGAGCACCGACGCGTTGCCACAAATCATTGAGCAACACCCCCAGCTTTGCGGCTTCAATGTCACCATCCCCCACAAGCTCAACGTAATGCAGCACCTTGCCGGCATCAGCGACGAGGCAAAGGCCATCAACGCGGTAAACGTGGTAAAGGTAACACGCGACAGCGAGGGCAAGGCACAGCTTTGGGGATACAACAGCGACGTCATCGGTTTCTCGCGCTCCATTGAGCCGTTACTTGGCGCCGGCCACAAGAGAGCCTTGGTACTTGGTACCGGCGGAGCATCAAAAGCCATTGTCTATGCGCTGGAGAAACTGGGCCTTGAGGTACAGCAGGTATCGCGCAAAGCGAGTGAAAAGGCCATTGCATACGAGGATGTCACACCCGAAATAATGCAGAGCCATACAGTCATCGTCAACTGTACCCCACTTGGCATGGTTGGTCACGGCGTTGACCAATGTCCCGATATCCCATACACGCTCATCAGCAAGGAGCACCTGCTCTACGACATTGTCTACAATCCCGAAAACACGCTGTTCCTGCAGAAAGGTGCGGCACAGGGAGCTGTGACAAAGAGCGGCTACGAGATGTGGTACCTGCAGGCACTTGCCTCCTGGGAAATTTGGAATCAGAGGCTCTGATTCCAAATTCGATAACATACATAGTGATTAGTCACGCGTAGCATGGGTGCAACTCATGCCGCGTGGGTCACGATAAATGTATGTTATCAAATACAACAAAAAACAAATTCGACAATACGAGCAGCAAATAGTTTGGGTCGCTAAAAGCGAGTGTTGTCAAATCTGGAGCGAATAGCGGAAGATTCGATAACATACATAGTGATTAGTCACGCGAAGCATTGGTAAAACTCATGCCGCGTGGGTCGCGAAAATTGTATGAACAAAAAAAGCAGTGAACGTCGTTCACTGCTTTTTTGTTGTATATCGATTTTCAGGATTTATCAGAATTTGATATTTTTACTCGCCTTCATAATCTCATCCTTATGATCATTTACCCATTCTTGATACTCCTCAAGGTCCTTCTCATCCATCTCATCCTCTATATTCTGGATTGCCATGAGATTTTCAAATGTAGGCTCATCGAGGAATTTCTCTGTAGCCTTGATAGCAGGGTTCGACTCACAGGCTACAAAAGCAAACATTGACAATGCGACAAACGCAGATACGAATAACTTTTTCATAGGTATTATATTTTTAGTTCATTTAAATCTTTACAATTCTTATTCTCTCACCTGTGGGATGTTGGTAAAGTCGCCACGTACTATCTGGAAGTCAGGATGCACGTCGGCAAAAGCCTTGTTGGCAATCTCAACCCCCTCGGGCACGTATGCAATCTTCAGGTTTGGACACTGCTCAAACGCCCAATTTTCAATCTTCTTTGTTCCCGGAGCAATGATGACAACCTCAAGATTATCCTGATAACATACCATATTCTTGTAGATTGTCTCAGTCGGCATCATTTCAAGACATTTCATACCCGCAGGAATGACATAGAGCTGCAGTTCGCTACCGTTCTTGCGGTACACTGCGCCAAGATAACTTGCGAGGTTTGGATTCGCCGGGTCAACATGTATATTCTCAACATTAGGCGCATAAAGTTTAAGACCTATAATCTCAGACTCTTCACCCAGAGTCTCAATATTCTTGCCAAGATAGATATCCTTGATGCTTGCAGGCAACATAAAGCTTGGGTTGAACGAAGTCACCTGATAACCCTTCACGCTGAAAGGTATCACGAACTCACTTGCGTTGGTATCTTCAATGGCACACACATTGTGATGGCACCATGCGTAGTTGAACTTGCAACCCTGCTCAGCATAGAGTATGGCATCAAAAGAATATGGATATAGATGAGAATAGCTACTCCACGCCCTGATACCGAATGAACCACTGTTTGTAGGGTCACTTACCCACCACATATTGTCACAGTACACATAGTTCCATGCATGGCCGCCTGACGCACCATATCCATTGAGATAACCGTTTGTCACCAGTACAGGCACGCCCTGTGAGCGCAACATTGTGAACAACAGGTTCGAGTATCCCTGACACACAGCAAATTTTGTGGTAAACACTGGATAGGGGTTATTGTCGACATAGCCGCTTCCGTCCTCATATACCGTACCATACTTAATGTTACTTGTTATCCAATTAAAGCATGCCTGATATCTCTCCTTGTCGCTCTTGCAACCTGCGACCAAGTTATCAGTAAACGCCTTTATCTCGGCAAACTGCTCATCTGTAATATCCATGCGACCTACTGTGTCGGTGCAGAACTTCACATCGGCTTTGAGCAACAACTGTGCAGCCCTCTTAGCCAAATTATCATCCGCCTTTGGCGAGCCGTCATCCTCGGGGAAATCGGCACGCGAAATTTCAAAACCGGGCACCTGTGGAGCCTCAGGGTTCTGGAATTGTGAATCATCATCGTTGCATGCAGTAAATGAAAGTGCTGCAGCAAACAAAGTCATAAGTAGAGTTTTTTTCATAGTTCTATTGTTAAAAAAGTTGTGTATCATTGAAAATAAAATATTTGTTATTGATTATCGGTCTCAACACTCTGTTTTACCTCCTCAACACCATCAATGAGCGAGATGCTTGTTATAACCTCCTGCAGTTCGGCCGACGAGTGCACCGGGAACTCCATTGAGCAGTAGCCAATTGCATCCTGACTCTCGGTTGCGATGCGTGTCAACGATAGTTGCAATTTATTTGTGATGCAGTCAATGAGGTCGGCAAGCAGGTGGTTGCGGTCAATAGCCACAATATCAATCTTCACTGGATAGAGGAATTCGCGGTCCTCCTCAAAGTTCACAGCCACGATATCATCGCCACGCTGCGATGCCAGACGTATTGCCACCTTGCAGTCACGGCGGTGGATTGAGATTGTATCATCGGCATTCTTGAAGCCGATAACCTCATCGCCAGGCAACGGACGGCAATGTTCGCAACGGCAGAACTGGAGCTTGCGCTGTTTGTTGAGGAAATTGTTTATATGTGACTTGGCCTTGAAGGTCGATACAAAATCGAGCCAATCACGTTTGGGGGTAACATTCTCGTTCGTTCCAATAAGCACCACATCGCCGCGCTGAAGCTCGGTCTTTACAGAACATAGCTGGCCATTGATGCGGGCATAGTGGGCATGCAAGCCAAGCTCGCTATGGATTTCAAAAGCAAAGTCGAGCGCCGTCGCGCCCTTTGGCAGGATCACGCCCTTACCATCGGGAGTATAGGCTTCAATATCATCGTTGTAGAATGATGATGTCACACCATCCATATACTCGACCTCCTTACCACGGGTTGCCATCTCCTGGAGCACATGCTTGAATTTCTCAAGCCAGTTGGTGATATTGGTCTCGGTACTCTCGGCAATACAGCCATACTGCGACTTGCGTATCATTCGCTCCGATGATATGTGCACCTCCTCCCATGTACCCTGTGGTGTGAGCAGTTTCACGTGATAGCTCTGGTAACCGTTCTCCTTTGGAGAGTCAATGTAGTTTGCAACACTGCCGGGCTTCTCCTTGAAACGGTCGGTAAGGATTGAGTATATCTTCAGGCTCATATCCTTCTCGGAGTAATCATGTGTATTGGGGTATATGATACGTATGTAGTATTTGCCCTCGACATGCTTGAAGTCGCAGCCGGTGCTATGCATCTTGCGCCATGCACTGTATGGGCCACGTGAATACACCTCGGTGCGCGCCATCAGGATGTCGTTGTTCTCGAGCAGGCGTTCAATTTCAAAGAGAAAAGCCTTCAATCCCGGTTCGCGCTCCTTCTGTTCCTTTGTCAACTGCTCATCGATATAGGCATAGTCGCGCGGACAACGGTAACGGAAAGAGAGGTTCTCCATCTCGCGCTTGATATAGTAAAGACCAAGACGGTGCGCCAGCGGAGCATAGAAGTAATCGGTCTCACCGGCAATCTTCATCTGCTTGTCGGGGCGCATGCTGTTGAGCGTACGCATGTTATGCAAACGGTCCGACAGTTTGATGAGCAGGGCACGGATATCGTAGTGCAGCGAGTCGAGCATCTGCTTGTAGTTATCAATCTGACTCGATGATTTGACCGCAGTATTCTTCTTTTTCTTCTTTGTCACAACGTTTACCAGGAAGGCAACGTCATCGCCAAAACGCTCACGTATATCCTCAACGGTATATGGAGTATCCTCCACCACATCGTGCAGGAACGCAGCAATGATGGGGTTTGCACCCAGGCGCAACTCCTCGGCAACAATCTTCGCAACCGCAACGGGGTGCATGATATATGGCTCGCCCGACTTGCGGCGCTGCTCCTTGTGGGCTTCACGTGCAAGAGCGTAGGCATCGCCGATGCGCTGTATATCCTCGGCCGAGAAACGGCGTGCAAGACGCGCAAGCAAATCCTCGACCTGCTGGTCAATCTTCTTACTTTCCAAATCCATATGGCAATGTGTGTTTACATCAAAAGCGGAAAAGATGATGCCTGCCTCAATGCAGCACAATTTTTATCCGCTACATCTCGCAAAATTGAAAAAAAAATATCCAATGTCAAAATATTTTCACACAATTTATCAACCCTCATTAAAAAAAGGCCTGCAAGCACTATTATTCGATTTTGTTTCGTTTTTTACGACCTTTTTGTTTACCTTTGCACATTATTATAAAACAGCACACTATTATGATAGAAAAAATAAACGGTTTGCTTCAGGAAATCGCAGCTTCAACAGCTACCAACGCCGAGGAGCTCGAGGCGCTTCGCCTCAAATACCTGAGCAAGAAAGGTATCATCAACGGCCTCATGGCCGAGTTCCGCGAAGTTCCCGCCGAGCAGAAACGCGAGGTCGGTGTAAAGATCAACGAGCTGAAGAACGCGGCACAGGATCACTTCAACGCTCTCAAGGAGCAGATTGAGAACAAGGAGGAGGCACAGTGCGAGATTGACCTCACACGCCCCTCATACCCCACCACACTTGGCACACGCCATCCATTGTCAATTGTAAAGAACGAGATCGTCGACATCTTCGCGCGCTTGGGCTTCTCAATTGCAAACGGTGTTGAGGTAGAGGACGACTGGCACGTGTTCTCATCAATGAACTTTGCCGAGGATCACCCCGCACGCGACATGCAGGACACATTCTTCATCGAGGCACACCCCGACATCATCCTTCGCACACACACCAGTAGCGTACAGAGCCGCGTAATGGAGACAAGCCAGCCCCCTATCCGCATCATCGCTCCTGGCCGTGTTTACCGCAACGAGGCCATCAGCTACCGTGCACACTGTTTCTTCCACCAGTTGGAGGGTCTTTACATTGACAAGAATGTTTCGTTCACAGACCTCAAGCAGGTACTTCTCCTCTTTGCACAGGAGATGTTCGGCAAGGACACCAAGATACGTCTTCGCCCATCATACTTCCCATTCACCGAGCCAAGCGCCGAGATGGACATCAGTTGTAACATCTGCGGTGGCAAGGGCTGCCCATTCTGCAAGAACACAGGTTGGGTCGAGATTCTTGGTTGCGGTATGGTAGACCCCAACGTTCTCGAGCTTTGCGGCATCGACAGTAAGGTATACTCGGGCTACGCATTCGGTATGGGTATCGAGCGCATCACAAACCTCAAGTATCAGGTAAAGGACCTTCGCCTCTTCAGCGAGAACGACGTACGTTTCCTCAAGCTCTTTGAGAGCGCCAACTAAACAGACTATGGCAACAACCATATACATGACTCGCCACGGCGAGACAATAGAGAACTCAAAAGGTCTGTTCCAGGGACAGACACCGGGACACCTCTCGGAACTTGGCATTGAGCAGGCACATTCACTGCGCCCACGCATTGCCGAGCTTGAGTTCGATGTTGTACTCTGCAGCGACCTCAAACGCTGCCTCGACACAGCAGAGATTGCCCTTGAAGGCGTAGAATGCACCTTCATCAAGGAGCCGTTGCTGCGTGAGCGCGACCTCGGCAACCTCGCTGGTACTCCAATAAAGGGAGCTGTATATAACGAGACTGTCGAGACCGAGGAGTCCATGAAGGAGCGCGCGCACAAGTTCCTCGACAAGGTGCGTCGTGAATACCCCGGAAAGAAAATCCTCGCATTCAGCCACGGATTCTTCTGCCGCATCATGGAAGCGGAGATAAAGGGAGTCACCCACCGCGATGTTACCCTTTTCGGCAACTGCGAGATAAGGGAATTCATAGTATAATTATGTCAAGAAACTTTTTAGTACGCACGTTACTACTGGCCTTACTGTTTTCTGTTGCATCGTGCAATGATTCAAGTAATGACAGCGACATCAATCAGATTGTCGGTTATTGGTACAATACAACAGACAATAATATAACATCTGTAAGAATTGATGAAGCCGGAACAGGAGATGCTACATTCTACACATACAGCAACACTTGGACCGTCCGTAAAAAATCCTTGCTATACACTATCGCCAATGATTATTTAATAATGAAGATGGATGGCGAGGATGCTATAAGTGGCAACATAACAATTACCGGAAAGACATTATCCTTCGTAAATGCTGATGACATTTATCTGTTTACCAGATACAATGGTGATGAAGCAAAGATAAAGACACTGCAAGCCGACATTGAAAAGAATTACACCAACAACAATGGAGGGGAAGGCTGTGAAGAGGATAACAATTCAACCGACAATTCCGGAGAGGAGAATGGTGGAGGAGACGACAATTCCGGAGAAGTTGACGAAGCACTACCCGACAACATTGTTGCAGAAGAATCCTTCTGGCAAAGCGAAGAAGATGTCCTAGCCGTTACAGCACACACATATATAAAACTCATTGAGTTTACTGTAAAACAGTTGAACTTGGAGACAATAAGAATTACAGGCAAAGACCTTTATGGTTTACCTAAAATAATTAGAGCGACATCGCAAGAGGTTGAAGATTGCTGGCAAGCTGCGTATTCTGCAATCAATATGTGTAACCTTATTATAAAGTATGCATCTGATGATTATGTAAGTTACATCAACGAAGCAAGGGCATTGCGCTGTTTCGCTTATTACAACATTGCACACCTTTGGGGCAAGGCACCTTATATAACAGAACCAACAGACAGTGATGCAACACCCTCATATACGATACTCGACAAAGAACAGATTTTCGACAATATCTTGAACGAGATTGATGGGATTGGTGAATTAAGAGAGATCAATGACATCTACAGCAATTACTACATAGACAATGAGACACTGCAAACAATAAAGGGAGAAATAAATCTTTCAAGAGGCGATCACAATGCAGCCTTATCTCTTTTCACAAGCGGTGAACCCACCTTCTCACTATCACTTGTTGGAGGAACATTTGAAGATTATCAAGCGATATTCGGCAATGCCATTCCTTTATACACCGCGCAGCTGACAACTCTGCTCAAAAAGGAGGCACTTGGCGAAACTGAAGAAGCCTTGCAACTATGGCAACACCAGGAAAACGCCACATACGGTTATTGGGCAATGCTAAAAAGGACAGGAAAGGCACAACAAGTTACAGGTTGCAAAGAGCACGAAATATTGATGCCGATACCTGAAAGCGAAATTAGATACAATACAAATCTAACACAGAACCCAGGATACTAAATGTCCTCCTGTTTTGCAACTGCGAGATAAGGGAATTCACAGAATAATACACAAAACAATGGCGACCGATTGGTCGCCATTGTTTTTATTCCTTATTATCACATAATTTACTTTATACCCTCTTGCACTGCAGCATCAAACTCAGCTTTGGTACAAGGCTTGCGCATAATCCAATAAGTGGTAGTTGAACCATTCGGATTGGTGTTGTTGTCATTCACACACAGCTCCCATCCTTCTGAAATGAAATACATCAGCACAGCTGCAGGTGTCCTGAATTTCATCTTCTTGCCATTCTTGTTCTTCAAGGTCTTTATCTCCTTGCCATTATCAAGGTCAACATCGAAACCCTCATTATTCATACCTCCAAGGAACGTCACAATATTATACATATAATACTGCTGCTCCTGGACCTGCTGCTCAACAACCGGTTCTTCTGCAGCAACCTCCTCTGCAGCCTGTGCAAAGGTAAACATCGGCAACGCCATAAGCGCAAAAAGCAATAAAGTCTTTTTCATAATTGTACTATTTAAATCAGTTAATATTATCACTCCTCGATGGCGCGGCATGCCTAACAAGTACCGCCTACTCCTCTGGTACAAAAATATATACAATGAGGATATATATACAGGGAAAAATCCTACAAAAAAGGAGGAATAACCCTATTTGTTCCAACATCCGAGCGAACACTTTTATCACAATTAATTTTGAAGAACTGCAATAAAAAATTAACTTCGCAAAGATTGATTACAGACAATGAAAAGGAAAGAACTATATAATAAGGTAATTGAATATTTTGAGGTTGCCATGCCGGTGGCCGAGACGGAGCTCGACTACTCCACTCCGTTCGACCTGCTGGTGGCCGTCATTCTCTCGGCACAATGCACCGACAAACGCGTGAACATGGTCACCCCCGACCTCATTGCGCGCTACCCCACGGCCCAGGAGATGGCCCAGGCGCACCCCGACGAGATCTACAACTATATAAAGAGCGTATCCTATCCCAATAACAAGGCAAAGCACCTTGTGGGCATGGCGCAGAAGCTGTGCAGCGATTTTGGCGGCGAGGTACCCGACACGCTCGAAGAACTCACCACCCTGCCCGGCGTGGGACGCAAGACCGCGAATGTGATATTGTCCGTGGTGTGGTACAAGAGCGCCATGGCCGTCGACACCCATGTATTCCGCGTGAGCCACCGCATAGGACTTGTACCCAAGCGTTGCACCACGCCCTACAGTGTCGAGAAGGAACTGATGAAATACCTGCCCCAGGAGGTCATTCCACGCGCACATCATTGGCTCATCCTGCACGGCCGTTATATGTGCACGGCACGCTCGCCCAAGTGCGACAAGTGCGGACTGACAGCCGTGTGCCGTGAAAGGGGAAAGCTGAAAGCGGAAAAGTGAAAGCTGAAAGCAGAGAGCGGAAAGGTAAAGCAGACAGTTTTCAGTTTTCACCTTTCACTTTTCACCTTAGGCCCAACTTTTTTCCCATTTATAACCTTGTTTATATAAAAATTAATTATCTTCGCAGTAATTTACAAATAAGACTGATTTTATTAACTAAATAAATTTTCAATCATGACAATTGACAATTTCCAGTTTGCCGGTAAGAAGGCAATCGTTCGTGTTGATTTCAACGTGCCCTTGAACGAGGAGGGTAAAATCACTGACGATACACGTATCCGCGGTGCTCTCCCCACATTGAAGAAGGTTCTTGCTGACGGTGGTGCTCTCATCATCATGTCACACATGGGCAAGCCAAAGGGCAAGGTTAACGCAAAGTACTCTTTGAGCCAGATTGTTGACGCTGTTTCAGAGAAGTTGGGTGTTGCTGTTCAGTTCGCTCCCGACTGCGCAAAGGCAGCTGAGGCTGCTGCAGCTTTGCAGCCAGGCGAGGTATTGATGCTCGAGAACCTCCGTTTCTATCCCGAGGAGGAGGGCAAGCCAGTAGGTATCGACAAGGAGGATCCTGCATACAACGATGCAAAGAAGGCAATGAAGGAGTCACAGAAGGAGTTCTCAAAGACTCTCGCTTCTTACGCAGACTGCTACATCAACGACGCATTCGGTACAGCTCACCGTCGTCACGCATCAACAGCCGTTATCGCTGACTACTTCGATGCTGACAACAAGATGCTCGGTTACCTGATGGAGAAGGAGGTTCAGGCTGTTGACAACATCCTCAAGGACATCAAGCGTCCATTCACAGCCATCATGGGTGGTTCAAAGGTATCTACAAAGATCGGTATCATCGAGAACCTCATGGACAAGGTAGACAACCTCATCCTCTGCGGTGGTATGACATACACATTCGCTAAGGCTCAGGGTGGCGAGATCGGCCGTTCAATCGTTGAGGACGACAAGCTCGACCTCGCTCTCGAAATCATGGCTCAAGCCAAGGCCAAGGGTGTAAACCTCGT
>JAFZFO010000013.1 GCA_017555845.1 Bacteroidaceae bacterium
TTCAATGCTTGTAACGCTGTTAGGTATAGTAATGCTTGTAAGGCCGGTGCATTTATAGAACGCACGCCCTCTAATGCTTGTAACGTTGTTAGGTATAGTAATGTTTGTAAGGCCGGTGCAATTATAGAACGCATAACCTCCAATGCTTGTAACGCTGCTTGGGATAATTGTATTTTGACAACCTACTATCAATTCATTAGTTGCTGTTTCAATGATTGCATTACAATTCTCACGGCTATCATAAACAGAATTACCACTTTCCACTTCAATGCTTGTAAGTCCGGTGCAACCACTGAACGCATAATTTTCAATGCTTGTAACGCTGTTAGGTATTACAACGCTTGTAAGTCCGGTGCAACCACTGAACGCAGAACTTCCAATGCTTGTTACGCTGTTACCAATTACAACACTGGTAAGCCCAGTGCAATAATGGAACGCATCATTTCCAATGCTTGTAACGCTGTTTGGGATTGTAATGCTTGTAAGCCTGGTGCAACCAGAGAACGCACTACCCGCAATTCCCAAAGTACCATCTTTAATAGTAATTGATGTATTTGAAGGCATTGTACCTTTGTATGTATAAAGCACTTTTCCGGCATAAACTAAACCGTTGGGTTGGTTTTCATACCAAGCAGTATTATGGAACGCAGAACTTCCAATGCTTGTAACGCTGTTAGGGATTTCAATGCTGGTAAGCTCGCTACAATTATAGAACGCATAGTCTCTAATATTTGTGACATTGTCAGGGATTACAAGGGCTGTCACCAATTCATCATTCAGATACAAATTCTTTGCATAATACAATGGATTGGCATTAGCACTGGCAAAATCAATACCACACCAAGCTGCAAGGTCGTTAATGAAAACCTTTTCAAGCCCGGTGCAACCACGGAACGCTTCATATCCAATGCTTGTAACGCTGTTAGGTATAGTAATGCTTGTAAGGCCGGTGCAATTATAGAACGCATAACCTACAATGCTTGTAATGCTGTTAGGGATTGTAATGCTTGTAAGCCCGGTGCACTCATAGAACGCATTATCTCCAATGCTTGTAACGCTGTTAGGGATAATTGTATTTTGACAACCTACTATCAATTCATTAGTTGCTGTTTCAATGATTGCATTACAATTCTCACGGCTATCATATTTTGTATTGTTACCATCCACTTCAATGCTTGTAAGCCCGGTGCAACCACTGAACGCATAATTTCCAATGCTTGTCACGCTGTTAGGTATTGTAATGCTTGTAAGTCCGGTGCAACCACTGAACGCCCAATCTTCAATGCTTGTAACGCTGTATGTTGTACCGTTGTAAGTGACGCTCTCTGGTATTACCACACTGCCGGTATAAGAACTGCTATAACTAGTAACTTTAACAGTTTTGTTTGTTGCATCAGTGATGTTGTAATAAATACCACCCGTCTCAAAATCAATGGCTGTTGCAACTGTTGCACAAAGTAGTAACAATGTTGTGAATAGATTTTTAAATGTTTTCATTGTTTTTTATTTTTCTACTGATATAAGATTTAAGTGCATTCTTAATATGTTTGTCGGGGTGTTGCATTGGGTGTGTTTTTCCTTTTTTTGTATTCATTTCTTCTTTTTTAAATTTCTTCCAACATTTTTCATAATCTTCAGGATAGGTTTCTTTAAATTTTGCAAGAAACTCATCTTCTGTGAAAGGATTTTTCATTAAAGACAAGATATATTCTACCTTGTTGTCAACATTGATAATTACACTCATGACTAAAACTTCTAAAAATTGATTAATCAAAAATAATCTCTTGGATGGCAGAAATGCGGATTGCAATTTCTATATCTCCATTTTTATTGCATTCAACACCAGTGTTCTTTAAACCTTCTTTTGTGGCAGAATCTAGAATTAGACATAAAGAAAACTCTCTATTTTTGAATGTTTCCCCATTGTATATTCCAGAGTACTTATACCCCATAATATCATAAACTACACATCTTTTTGAACGAGAGTCATTTGTTAAAATCCGATAATCCTCAATCTCCATAATACATGTTTTTCTTCCACAATTCCCGGATGAAAGCGATTAACAAAAAAGAAAGCGTGGGAACTATTGTAGTTACCACGCCGAGGCTCTGGACTGCCTGCCAATTGTAACAAACAATAGCCCACGCCGAACGGTATATAGCACACCCCATTGATGGGGTGCATATATAACACCTGCGTGAGCACCTTGCTCATTATCCTAAATTGGCTGAAATTGTCCAGATTTCGGCGGTGGATAAACGCAAAACGCTCTTTTTCTAATATGTCACCGCAACCGTTTGTAGGTTGTGGCATACAAATGTAGTGCAAGCCGAGAGAAGAACAAAATAAATTTTATTTATTTTTTATTCCGAGGCGAAGCAAAGCGAAGTATCTCTGTTCTGCGTGGTTATGAGATCCTTCACATCCGTTCAGGATGACAAATTCGCGAATAATGTCAACATTGGGTCAACTGCTATATTATTACCATAATTTATGCAAGACTAAGCAAGGATGGTTCTTTTATCATTTTATAAGGTTGCAGTTCTGCCACTTTTGTAATGAAAATGAGTGTTGCACATATATAGTGTAAATAAGGATGTATTTCCTTATTTTCTATTACAACTTTGCAGTCTATTGCTTTTTGACTATATTAGCCAATGCAAACTGAATCTACTATGAACAAATACATTGAGATAGAGACTTATGACGCTCTATTGCCGCTGCTTGTTCCGGGCGCGGTTCTCAAGCACTATGCATTCCAGAATATAGAGTTCGGACGCAACGCAGTGCAATGCCGCTTTGAGGATTGTATATTCTTTGGTTGTTCAATGCCCGACGTCATGCGCGCCGAGCTCTCACCCGATTGTTGCGTGCTCCCCAAACTGCCGGTGCCGTTCAATCCCTTCCCTGCGCAGCTTTACACGCCGTCGGCATTGTATGCAGGATATGACTTCCGTAATCCAATGACATTTGAACAATGTTACGATACCCGTATATACAGGCATTATATGATGCACGGCAAGCAGGCTGCCGATATTGCCGAGACGCTTGCACGTTCATTGCATGACCATTCGGTAAGTGATGCCTTGCATGACTGTCTCTCTCGCTATGATGAACGCAGGGTTGTTGCTGTGATGGGTGGGCACGCCCTGTTGCGCACCGATGAGAATTATCGCAAGGTTGTTCTCATTGCAAAGCATCTTGCCGAGCAAGGGTGCCTTGTTGCGACAGGTGGCGGGCCGGGCGCCATGGAGGCCGCGCACCTTGGCGTGTGGCTTGCGGGGCGTCACGACTCTGTGGTTGACGACGCTTTGATGATGCTTGCGCATGCGCCATCCTATAAGGATGATTGCTGGTTGTCATCTGCATTTGCCCTTATGGAGAAGATGCCACGCGTGAGCGAGTGTTGCAGCATTGGTATCCCTACCTGGTTCTATGGACACGAGCCGGCAACTCCTTTTGCAACCCATATAGCAAAGTATTTCGACAACAGCATACGCGAAGATGGCTTGTTGGCCATTGCAAAGGGTGGTGTAATCTACTCGCCCGGCAGTGCCGGCACGTTGCAGGAGGTGTTTCAGGATGCCGCGCAGAACCACTACCGTACATTCGGCTATGAAAGTCCTATGGTTTTTCTTGACAGTGAATATTGGTGTGAGAAATTCCCCATCTATCCATTGTTGCAGGGCTTGCAGCAGAGTGGTGGGTATAAGAATCTGCTCCTCTCCTTGGCCGACGCACCAGCCGATGCCGAGCAGGCAATAATGCGGTTCGTTGAGCGCCAGTAAACAACAAGAGCACTGCCGGTTGGCAGTGCTCTTCCTTATAAAATATGTTTCTTGTCAATTACTTTACCAAAGTCTTGACACCGTTTACAATGTAGATACCGTTGCTTGGGGCTGTTACTTCTCTTCCCTGCAAATCATAGATACCTTTCACATTTCCGCTTTCACCTTTCACCTCGGTGATGCTTGTCTCAACCTGAACATTGCTCTTTTCCAATGTCCACACGCTGCCGCCCCATGTGTAAGGCTTTGTGAGGAGATAGCTCCAAGATGATGGGTTGGTGTACCAAGCCGATGAACCGTTGCTGCTCACGATGCCGATACCTTTGTTGCCCTGGTCGGTGGTGGTCTCAACCAATGACCAGTCATACTCCTTACCTACCATTACGGTCTGGTCGTCGGCAGCGCTGTTGATATATGCAGCCTGGCCGTTGGCCTTGTTGTAGATGCGTACTGTACCGTCTATGTTCTTTGTGAAGCTCCACAAAAAATTATCGGCTGTACTTTTTGCCTTTGGCTCAACCTTCTTGCTGCTGCGGTTCATTGCTGCATATTTGTCTGTGAAGTATCCGTTACGGATGTAGTAGTATGCGCCAAGGTCAAGGGCGTCGGCCATTGATGTGCGTGGCATCATCTGAAACTGATGGTAGAGTGCAACGTATGTGTTGTACTGCTCCTCGGTTACGCCGCCGTCTGCAACAGCCTGGCTTGCAGGGTTGATGACACTGTTCTGCAGGTACTCAAGAGCCTCCTCGCTTGGCTGGCCTACCTTGCCTGGTTTTGCTGTGAGGATGATGAGTTCGCACTTGTTTACAAGGCCTGCAAGCTGTGCCGTGAAGTCGTTCACCTCAACAATCTTCCATGTTCCGTTGTAGCAGAGTGCTGCATCATCCTTTGCATATACATCGCCAGTAATCTGTGCGCTCAAACGTTTCACGCTGCCTGTAACAGAAGCGCTGTAACCGCTTACTGCAGAGATTGTGACAACGCCTGGGATGTATGTGAAGTCGCCTGT
The DNA here is from genome assembly GCA_017555845.1 of Bacteroidaceae bacterium. GTDB lineage: Bacteria > Bacteroidota > Bacteroidia > Bacteroidales > Bacteroidaceae > HGM04593. The sequence goes on from JAFZFO010000013.1 coordinate 4,802, forward strand.
TGCAACAGTCGCCTTGTCAATTCTAACTGCTGTTCCGCCGTTCTCGACCATTGCAACAGCCTGGTTGTATCCCGGCATCTGCAGTACGTTGCCGTTGTAGAGGTTCTTCATGATGTAGCCGCCGTCGGTTGCAACGAACTGCCACAACTCCTCGGGTTCGGTCTGTGGGGTGTAGTGGAAACGTACGCCGTTGTTCTTCATGTACATTGAAGAGCCCTCGTACTGCTGGCGGAAGTATGTACAAGCCGAAACAATCTGATATGTCTTTCCTTCTACTGGCTGTGTGATTGCTGCATTCTTGTAGTTGGCGATAGCCTGCTGGATAGCGGCTGTCTCACCACCGTCGAGTGCAGCCTGTAATGCATCGTAAACCTCAGCTGCAGGGTAGCCCACGCCACCGCGGATGCTCTTTGCAAGGATATCCTCTGCCTCAATTACTGCGCTCTCCTCGGCAGTGTACTCTGTTGGCTCAATGAAGTATTTTGCATATGTGTAGTCAAGGTAGTCAAGAATCTCGTCGTGGCTCTGCAGGCGCTTGTAGAACGATGACCAGTTCTTCTTGCTGCTTGGCAACCAACCGATTTCGGCAATGGCAAACATACGTGGGAGCAGCTGATACTCAACCTCGTCGATGTCGTTTGTTGTCTCGGTCCACATGTTACCCTGTACACCAATGGCGAACTCTTCCATGCCGCTGAGTGCGCTAAGTGGGTTAAGGCTGTAGATTTCGTCGAGAGTGTTCACGCCCCAACCACCGTTGTATGGCTCATCGACAGGACGGTCGGCATCCTGTGCCTGTTGGAAATCAAGGTAGACGTGGCTGTAAGGCGAAATGATGGATTTGAGACCTCTGTTGGCTGCCTCTTTGCTTTTGTTGATGCTGTTCCAAGCCATAACTACAGGCTTTGTCTTGTTGTTGTCGTTCCAGTTAGAGAGCAACTCGTCCCAGACAATGATGTCCTTGTTGTAGTTATCCTTCAAGTAGATACCAAGTTCCTCAACCAACCACGACTGCAACTGGTGTACGCCTGCAAGGCCAAGCTTCTGAACAAGTGCGAGGCACTGCTCATTAGTAGCCCATTGCTCTGTGGGGCACTCGTCACCACCAATGTGAACATAGTCATATGGGAATGTGGTAGCAATGTGGCCGAGTACGCACTTCAAGAACTCGATAACTTCCTCTTTGCCGATGTTCAATACATCGTGTGAGATACCGCCGTCAACGCGAACCTCGTATTCTTTAGTAGGGTCGCAACTGAACTCAGGGTATGAAGCTACCGCTGCTACCATGTGACCTGGGAGGTCAACCTCGGGGATAATCTCAATGTTGCGTGCCTTTGCATAGTCAACAATCTCCTTGAGGTCAGCCAATGTGTAGTACATGCCGCGGCCATATTCTGTGTCGTCGTAGAAGTTCTGTCCGTCGGCATTGCTGAATGAAGCCTTGCGGATTGCACCAACTTCAGTAAGCTTTGGATACTCGGGGATCTCAACGCGCCAGCCCTGGTCATCGGTCAAGTGCCAGTGGAAACGGTTCATCTTGTAGAGAACCATGATGTCGAGAATCTTCTTTACCTCCTCCTTGTTGAAGAAGTGACGTGCGATATCAAGCATGTAACCACGGTGTCCAAGCAATGGCTGGTCGTTGATCTCTAATGTTGGGATTGTCCACTCTACATTGTTCTGGAGCTCACTTGCGAAGTACTCGCGTGGGAGCAACTGCATGAGTGTCTGCAAACCATAGAGGTGGCCACCGAATGCCGATGCCTTGATGGCAATCTGCTTCTCGCTTGTTGTCAAAGTGTAGCCTTCTGCTGCAAGAGTAGCATCAGTGCCGAACCATATTTCGCCGTCGGCTGCTGTCTCTGCTGCCTCTTTTACCTCAAGGCTGATGCCTGCCGATTTCTTGAGCTGTGCCGCGAAAGCCTCCACGTGCTCTTTCATCTGTTCGCCCTTGTAGGCAATGGCTGTGAACTTTGTGAAATCGATAGTCTCCTCGCCTACAGTCATGTTCAATGGCTGTGGAATAATTGAAACTTTACCCTGGTTCTCAAACGCTACAGCCTCAGTAAACTGTACAGGGTTGTTCTGGTCGTTCTTGTCCCAAAGACCAACGCCGCGGTTTTCGTTTGGACCGCCCCAAAGGTTCATTGAGATGCTTGTGTTACCCTTTGGCTGAATCTCATAGCCGCCGCTGTAATTACTATTGCCGGTAGCATTGATGAAGAATTTGCTCACACCGCTTGCATTGGTGCTTGCATTCACCATCTGGTTCTTTGCGGCTGAGTTTACATAAAGGGTATAGCCCTTTTTGTTTGTGAATGTGTAACCGTTGGTTGCATCACCGGTAATCTTCCACAACTGTGCATCGCTGCCCAATGCAGCCGATGTTGTGATCTGTGCTCCGGAGTTCTCGGCAGTGAGTGCATTTCCTCCGTTCATGAACTGGATGAGATACCACTTCGTGTTCTCATCGGTGCTTATGGTAGGGAAGCCTTGTGCAAGGGCACTTGCCACTCCCATAAACAGACCTAACAGGAATAGAATTGATTTTTTCATAGATTTATAATTAATTACAATATTCTCATTATTGCAAAGATAACGCAATTTTCCTAATTAATGGTTTTTTACCTTATTAAATAATAACGCTCTCTGGAGCGCGTATTCCGATGCTTTTATCGCGCTCGTGGCATTTTCTTTAACCATAAGGCATTAATGTAATGATTTTTTACCATCGCTGCCGTAGTTTCCATATTTGCCGGAATGCGTTTTTTTTCTTAAATTCGCGACAAATTAAGATATTATGAAGAACCTAATGCATAAATTGCTTGTACCATCAATCTTTTCAATAGCATTCCTGCTTGTGTCATGCAGTGGAGATGGCGATAAAAAAGAGAGTGGTGCGGCGCAGGTTCAGGAGGTGGCAAAGCCAGCAGTTCCCGAAAAGCCTAACAAAATACGATATCTGAATGCCAGCAGAATATTCCGTGATGATAACGACAAGCATCTGTCGGCTGTTGAAAAAATAGGTATTAAGCCACTTGCATCGCGCGATGGAATCAAAAACGCGTCGAGAGAATTGAAACTTGTAGGTGGAGCAATGCGCTATGGCGAGTCGTATGTGGTTGACAAACTCACTCACTCCAGTCCATTTTTGGTGCCCGAGGCTGCCAAACTGTTGCAGGATATAGGCACGGCGTTCCACGATTCGTTGCGCAACAAGCATTTGCCACAGTACAGTATAATAGTGACATCGCTACTCAGGACCGATGCCGACGTGAAAAGTCTTTCAAGGACAAATATCAATGCGTCCAAGCGTTCAGTTCACTGCTATGGTACAACATTCGATATTACCTATACCCGTTTTGTCAAGCACGATGATGAAGGCCGCAGTGCACGTGATGTGGATCTGAAGGCTGTGCTCACTGAGGTGTTGCGCGATTTGAGGGAACAGGGCCGCTGTTATGTGAAGTATGAACTCAAGCAGGCTTGCTTCCATATCACAACACGAAAATAAGATACCATTACGCGGCGAATGGCGTGTGTAGTGAATTTAAATTGGTCTATTCGCATAAAAATATCCGCTCTTTAGCTGCTAAAGAGCGGATATTTTTATATATTATAAAGTGGCTATTATCAATTGAATAGCTCGTCTCGTTGAAGATATGCTATAATGTCTCCCCTGTCAACGTGGTCGCCCTGCTTGGCACATATCTCAACTACGCGTCCACCAAGGCCTGTAGCAACCGGTTGTAGCTCTCCCCAAGGTGTGATGATGGTGCAGAACAGCTCATCGGCAGCATAGTGGTGTCCGATTGCCGGTGCGTGTGATGTTCCGGCCACTACCACCTCCCAAATGATCTGACCCTTCTCGGCTGCAATGATAGGATCGGCCTTCGCATGTTTGATAGCCTTGATTTCCTCAATGCTCACACCCTTGCTTGCCATCTCGCTATCCTTTGCCTTCTCAATGTCGGCAAGGAAACGCTCTTTGGCAACGCCGCTCTTGTAGTCGCGGTACTGGCGATCGTGCATTGCGAATTCCCAAAGCTCCTCATCATCTTCGCCTGCATCCCATCCTATCTCCTGCATCTCCTTGCGGTAGTTCTCCAATGCGTCGGGGTAGAAGCTCTGTGGATCGGCAGTTGTGAATTCAAAACCTTTATTCTTTGCCAATTCAACGATTTCGGGGGCAAGTTCGCCCGGCAGGCGACCGCTCTTTCCAAGTATCATACCCCACATGCTCTCATCCATTCTGCTGAATCGTGGCTCATCCTGAGCGCGTGAAAGCAGGTTCATGAGGGCAATGTTCTTTACATATTGGCTGAATGGGGTAACGAGTGGGGGATAACCAACGCGTGGCCATACGTATGCAACCTCATTGAACAACTCAACCATGAGCTCATCAAGTGTATATGTAGGCTTGCCCTTACTCTGCAGGATACCGTTTATACCTTTATGTACGCCTGCAAGGTCTGACATCATTGAACCCATCATTCCGCCGGGGAGTCCGCTGGTAAGCAGCAGTGAACTCATCAACTTATTGTTGTTGTCCATGAATACGCCTATCCATTCATCAATGAATTCCTGGGTAAGGCTGCGCACTTTCATGTATGCGTTCATGTTGATTTCAGGCACTTTAAAGCCTGCATCTTTAAGCATTGCTTGAACGCTGATGACATCCGGGTGAACCTTGCCCCATGAGAGTGGCTCAACTGCTGTATCAATGATGTCGCAGCCGTTCTTGCACACCTCAAGTATTGATGCCATGGACAATCCCGGACCACTGTGTCCGTGATATTGTATGATGATTTCTGGATGCTTGTCCTTGATGCTCTTTGTCAGGCGGCCGAGAAATGCAGGTCGGCCAATGCCGGCCATGTCCTTGAGGCATATCTCTTTGGCGCCGGCTTCAATGAGTTCGTCGGCCAGGTTGCTGTAGTATTCGACGGTGTGGACCGGAGATGATGTGATGCAGAGTGTTGCCTGCGGGATCATTCCGGCTTCAAGTGCATACTTGATTGATGGTATGATGTTGCGTGAGTCGTTCAAGCCGCAGAAAATGCGTGTTATGTCAACACCCTGGGCCTTCTTTACCTTATACATAAGGCGGCGCACATCGGCTGGTACAGGGAACATGCGTAGGCCGTTGAGTGCTCTGTCGAGCATGTGGGTCTGTATGCCGGCCTCGTTGAAGAATTTTGTAAAGCGTCTTACGGCCTTGTTTGGATTCTCTCCCGCCATAAGGTTTACCTGTTCAAAGGCTCCGCCGTTTGTCTCAATGCGTGAGAAACATCCCATTTCGACAATTGCAGGCGCTACTTTTTCAAGTTGTTCTGCCAAAGGCTGGAATTTGCCCGATGACTGGAACATGTCGCGGTAAACCAGACTGAACTTAATCTCCTTTTTCATAATGATTAGTATTTGTGGAGTAGTGTGGAACTACTTTTGGTTTGAAAAATAATGGTTTCGTCTCGTTTCTTGGTCAGTGTATCGTTATTGCAAAGTTAGTCGCTTTGTGGTTAAAACCTAATTTTTATAAGGAAATTTTTCAATAATTTTAATTTGCGCCATACTTTCCAATTGTATTAATTCATCAATATGTTAAACAAAGTATATCTATCTGTTGTTTAATCAATGAAATATAAAGTGTAGATTGTTGCTCTTGGCAGGTCGTGTCAATTGGTTGTTCGTTTTCATTATGCAGCTCTTTCAAAATCTTTTGCCAGGTTGTTGTGTCTCTTTTCTTTTGTCCTTTATCCGCCTTGTTCAATAAGCATGAATTTTGTTCAAAATGTGCTTGAATAAATGTTCTGTTTGGCGAAAATGTGTAAAATCTATGCCTTTTGGCTATTTTGTGCAATTTAATTTCGCCAATAAATAATTAATTTCGCCAAATATTTGATGATTTTGCCAAAACACGCCGCTCTGTACCGCAGGTTTTAGATAATTGTAGAATGAATTGCGACCTTTGCGCTGTAAAAACGTTGAAACCGCATTGAAGCTATGGTGTGAGACGTGATTGATTTGACTTTATTTAATACTAAAACAATTTTATGAGACATTATCTTTCCTATATTGAAGATGTCGTTAAAAATGGATGGGACAAACCTGCCATAACCAATTATGGTGGCAATTCCTTCAAGAATTGCGACTTGGCGAGAAATATAGAGCGATTGCACATTCTTTTTGAGCAGTGTGGAATCAAGGAGGGCGAGAATATTGCAATCTGTGCACGAAATTCGGCTGAATGGTGTGTGGTTTTCCTTGCCATTTCAACATATAAAGCTGTTGCTGTTCCTTTGTTGGCCGATTTTCTTCCCGAAAATATCGCAAATCTTGTGAAGATATCGGACAGCAGAATGTTGTTTGTCGACAAGAGTGTGTTGTCTGGTCTGCAACGCTCAGGTGTTGCCGGCAATTTCGGAGAATATGAAAATTTTGTTGGTGTATTTGATATTGTAACATACGAAGGAATAGAGGATTGTAACAATTCGGTTAATGTAGATGTTGAAAGTGTAGAAAAGGCTTTCCTGAAGAAATATCCTAATGGAATGACTGCTGCTGATGTTCATTTCGGTTGCGGTAATCTGGATGATCTTAATGTTATCAGCTATACTTCGGGTACAAGCAGTTCGCCTAAGGGAGTAATGCTTTCGGCCAAATCCTTGTCAGGCAATGTCGAGCTTGCCAGAAGACTTGTTCCTGTTGCTGTGCATACACCCGGCAATACCTTGTCAATCTTGCCATTGGCTCATATATTCGGTTTGGCATTTGACTTCCTTTTCCTCTTCAGTTGCGGATGCCACATCCATATATTCACAGAGAAACCTGTACCTGTGCGTCTGCTTAAAGCGCTGTCCGAAGTAAAGCCATTTATCTTCTTGACTGTCCCAATGTTAATAGAGAAGATTTTCAGAGCAAAGGTTATCCCTACACTGAAGAAACCTGTAATGAAATTCCTTACCTCTATTCCGGGTGTACGTCGTCTCATATTCAATAAGGTGCGTTCTAAAATCATTGATACATTCGGTGGCAATCTGCATAAGGCCGGCTTTTTTATCGGAGGTGCTGCAATAAGCAAGGATGTAGATAAGGTTATGAAGAGAATAAGGATCCCATATGCGGTTGGTTATGGTATGACCGAATGTGGCCCTCTTATCAGTTATGTGGCTTCATCACACCCCACTATCCACGAGGCCGGTGGCATTGCAGGTCCAACAATTGAGGTGCGTATTGACTCTGACAGGGAAACGAAGGTTCCGGGCGAGATCCAGGTACGTGGCGATGTCGTGACATCGGGTTATTTCAAGAACCCCGAGGCTACAAAGGCTTCATTCACTAAGGATGGCTGGCTCAAGACCGGCGATATGGGTATACAGCCCCGTAAGGGTATCATATATATAAAAGGACGTTGCAAGAACATGATATTGACCGGTAGTGGCCAGAATATCTACCCCGAGGAAATTGAGGATCTGATTTTGCAGCTACCATATATTACAGAAACGCTTGTCGTTGGCCGTAATCACGCGCTTGTAGCGTTGATAGTAGCCGATTATGATGCTATGAAGGCTGCCGGCATTGCAAAAGAGAATGCGCAGGAGTTGATTGAGAGCAATGTGTTCGCATTGAATGCCAAATTGCCTGTCTACAGCCAGATTTCGCGTTGCGAATTGCGTGATGAACCGTTTGAGAAGACTCCAAAACTAAGTATCAAGCGTTTCATGTACAACTAAGCGGGTATTGGTTCAATACTCTTTAAATGTATCTTTAATTTTATATTATTGATAGTGATTGATTTGATTGTTCCGGGGCGCATTGCCCTGCGTCCCGGAATCTTTTAAAAGTACGTAATGTGAAAAAGTGTTAACGACGTGTCTGTTTTGTACTTTTAAAAGATAAAAAAATGTCTGTATTAAGTTAATTGTAGCTTTCGGTTAAATTTTTTTAAGGGCTTTTTTGAATATTTGTACGATTGAATAAGATACAGGTTGTATAAAACTTTGTATATATAAAATAGGAATTTTTAATTAATTGAGATATTATGAAACACTTTGTCAGTCTTTTGAACGATTCTATCAAAATGAATTGGGCATCTCCGGCGGTAACTAATTTCGGTGGAGTAACTTACACTTATGGCCAGATGGCTGAGCAGATTGCGAAATACCATATCCTCTTTGAGGAGGCAGGCATAAAGAAAGGCGACAAGGTCGCTCTCTATGCACGCAACTCGGCTGAATGGATAATTGCGTATTTCGCAACTTTGACCTATGAGGCAGTGTCAGTGCCTTTCCTTCCCGATTTCATTCCTGCAGCTGTTGCTGAGTTGAGCGCATTCTCAGAGTGTAAATTGCTCATCGCTGATGATGTTGCAGTGAACAGCCTTAATGAGGATGCAAAATACATCAAACAGCTCGAGTCTACAAAAGGCTTTGCCGGTATCATCAATGTAAAGGATATCAGTGTCAGTATGGCTACAGAAAAGGCTTTGTCTGCCGCATACGAAACTCTCGATGCACATTATGCAAAGCTCTATCCAAATGGCTTGACTGCAGAGAACGTCAACTTCTATCCCGAAGAGCGTGATATGGAGGCTGTTGTTGAAATCAGCTTCACATCGGGTACCACTAGTGCAACATCAAAGGGTGTAGTGCTTCCTGCACGTTCATTGTCTGTTAACCTTGACTTTGCACGTCGCGAGATTCCTACTACACGTGGTGCTCACATCTTTGCAATCCTTCCAATGGCACATATGTTCGGTCAGACATTCGACGTCCTTTTCCCATTGGCTGGTGGTTGTCACGTACACGTGATGCCTGGAAAGCCAACTCCAGCACGTCTGTTGGGCGGTTTGGGTGCTGTGAAGCCATTCATGTTCCTCACTGTACCTTTGGTTGTTGAGAAGATCTTCAAGTCTAAGGTGTTCCCTGCAACACGCAAGTTCCCTGCAAATGTACTCTTGAAGGTTCCCGGTCTGGACAAGATCGTGCTCAACAAGATAAAGAAGTCGCTCCTTACAGCCTTCGGTAACGGCTTTACAACAGGTCTTATCCTTGGTGGAGCAGCTCTTAACCGTGAGGTAGAGGATTTGCTCAAGCGCATGAACTTCCCATATGTGGTAGGTTATGGTATGACCGAGTGTGGTCCGCTTATCTCATATCGTGACAAGAGTCAGTTCGTGAAGTACTCATGTGGTGCGACAGCCTCTCCATTGGAGTTGCGTATCGATTCTTCTAACCCACGCCGTATCCTTGGTGAGATTCAGGTAAAGGGTGATGCTGTGATGCTCGGCTACTACAAGAATGAGGAGGCTACAGCAGCAACATTCACAAAGGATGGCTGGTTGAAGACCGGTGACATGGGTATCGTAGATGCAAAGGGCAATGTCTTCATCAAGGGCCGTTGCAAGAACATGATTCTGACCGGTAGTGGCCAGAATATCTACCCCGAGGAGATCGAGGATAAGATCAATAACCTTCCTTATGTTCTTGAGTCATTGGTTGTTGGCCGCAAGAATGCAATTGTTGCACTTGTTGTTGCCGATTATGAGGCAGGCAAGAAGGATGGCCTTGACGCAGCAGCTCTCGACAAGCTTGTTGACGAGAATGTTTTGGCTTTGAACGCTGAGCTTGCAGCATACAGCAAGATCGGTTACACCGAGATCCGTGGCGAGGCTTTCGAGAAGACTCCAAAACAGAGCATCAAGCGTTACATGTACTCATAATAACAAGTTTGACTTTATTATACTGGTACCCGTTCCGCATGGAGCGGGTACTTTTTTTATGTTAAGAAAGGTCTTTTGGTGTTGAAATTTGACAATTTTGTTTCAAAACTGCACATTTAAACGCAGTTTGTGCAAGCAATATTTGTATTTTAAAAAAATAATGCGGAAATTTGCACCATCAAATCAATCACACAATCAATACTATGAGACATTTTATAAGTTACTTCAATGATGCGGTAAAGAAATATTGGGATTTGCCGGCTGTTACCAACTTCGGTAAGGAGACATATACTTATGGTCAGATGGCAGAGCAGATTGCCAAATATCATATTCTCTTCAGCGAAGCCGGCATTGTAAAGGGCGATAAAGTCGCTCTCTATGCGCGCAATTCAGCAGAATGGGTATTTGCCTATTTTGCAACACTTACCTATGATGCAGTAACTGTTCCATTCCTCCCCGATTTCATCCCCGCAGCAGTGGCTGAACTCGGTGCTTTCTCGGAGTGCAAGCTCATCATCGCCGATGATTATGCCATCAAGGGATTGAATGAGGATGAAAAATATATCAAGCAGCTCGAAACTACCAAAGGCTTTGCCGGTGTTCTCAATATCAAGGATTTGAGTGTCGTTCATGCTACAGACAAGGCTTTGGCTGCAACTCGTGAGACACTTGACGAGCACTATGCAAAGATGTATCCTGCAGGCTTGACAGCCAACGACATCAACTACTATCCGGTAGAGCGCGATATGGAGGCTCCGGTTGAAATCAGCTTCACATCGGGTACCACAAGCGCTACATCAAAGGGTGTTGTGCTTCCTGCACGCTCATTGTCATCAAACCTTGAGTTCGGTTACAGAGAGATTCCTACTTGTGTGGGCGGTCACATTTTTGCTATTCTTCCAATGGCCCACATGTTCGGTCAGGCATTTGATGTCCTGTTCCCATTTACAAGCGGTTGCCATGTGTTCGTAATGCCTGGCAAGCCAACACCTGCACGTCTGTTGGGTGGTTTGGCTACAGTGAAACCATTCATGTTCCTCACTGTTCCTTTGATCATTGAAAAGATATTCAAGTCAAAGGTATTCCCTGCAACACGCAAGTATCCTGCAAAATTGCTGTTGAAGATTCCCGGACTTGACAGAATTGTGCTCAATAAGATAAAGAAATCGCTCCTTACAGCCTTCGGTAACGGCTTTTCAACTGGTGTTATCCTGGGTGGAGCAGCTCTTAACCGTGAGGTAGAGGATTTGCTCAAGCGCATGAAGTTCCCTTACGTAGTAGGTTATGGTATGACCGAGTGCGGTCCGCTTATCTCATATTGCGACAAGAGCGAGTATGTGAAATACTCATGCGGTACCAATGCCGGTACAGTTGATATCCGCATTGATTCTGCCAACCCACACCGTGTACTTGGCGAAATCCAGGTAAAGGGCGATGCTGTGATGCTTGGTTACTACAAGAACGAGGATGCAACAGCAGCGACATTTACAAGCGATGGTTGGTTGAAGACCGGTGATATGGGTATTCTTGACAGAAAGGGCAACCTCTTTATCAAGGGCCGTTGCAAGAACATGATCCTTACTGCAAGTGGTCAGAATATCTATCCCGAGGAGATTGAGGATAAGATCAATAACCTTCCTTATGTTATTGAGTCATTGGTTGTTGGTCGCAAGAATGCGATTGTTGCACTTGTTGTAGCCGACTACGAGGCCGGTAAGAAGGCTGGTCTTGACGAGCAGGCACTCGAGAAACTCATTGATGAGAATGTACTTGCCTTGAATCCAGAGTTGGCTGCGTACAGCAAGATCGGTTACACCGAGATTCGCCGCGATGCTTTTGAAAAGACTCCAAAGCAGAGCATCAAGAGATTTATGTATTCGTAAAGAATTTTTACCATATTGCAAAGCTCCGGATAGAAATTCCGGAGCTTTGTTTTTTTATACCTTGATTGCCAAATGGCTGTTGGAACTTAATCTTCTTTGATGTATCGCGGTAAAAACGTACCTTTGTATCATATAATCACGGAATTTATGAAAATTACAATTATACAGCAGGATATAGCCTGGAAGAACGTACAGGCCAATATCGAAAACCTTGAAAAACTTGTTGCTAAGGCCGAGCGTGCCGATCTCTATCTTTTCCCCGAGATGTGCTCTACAGGCTTCTGTATGCAGCCACAAGGTGTTGCCGAGGAGGTTGACGGTGCAACAGTACAGATGATGAAACGTCTCGCAGTTGAATATGATGCAGCAATGGTGGTACCTGTGATGATGCACGAGGATGGAAAATACTATAACAGAATGTATTTTATAACCCCTGATGGCGTTGACGGAAAGTATGACAAGAATAACCTCTTTGAGTATAGCGGCGAGGACAAGGTTTTTACTCCCGGAACAGAATCTGTCATCTGGCAGTGGCGTGGCGTGCGTTTCAGGCCTGCAATCTGTTACGATCTACGTTTCCCGGCGTTCCTTTACAATAGAGCGCAGTACGATGTACTGCTCATCTCGGCCAATTTCCCCGACAGCCGCCTCCTTGCATGGGATACACTCGTGCGTGCACGTGCCATAGAGAATATATGCTATGTTGCTGCAAGCAACCGTGTGGGCGCTGATGAGTATGGTACATACAAAGGACGCAGCGTTATTCTCAGCCCATATGGACAGACTTTGGCTGAATGCAATGATAACGAGCAGGGCAGTGCAACAGTGGCGCTTGATGATGAGATGTTGCAGAAGATAAGAGTCATGCAACAATTCAACCGATAAATCATAGAGGTGCTTTGAATCAAAGCACCTCTATGATTTTATTGTATTCCGGAATCTCCTGCAGGAATGTGAAAGTGTTGTTCACATAGTCCATTTTGCAGCAATAGTGCTGCAGACCGTTGCTCACAATAAGGTAATCTACCTTCAGGATGAGGTTGTAACGCGAAATCTGCGCAAAAACCTCTTTTGTAATCTTTACAGTCGGCGCCTTGTATTCAATGATTGCGCGTGGCCTTAATTCCTTGTCATATACCACGGTATCGCAACGACGGTTCATGCCATTGAGCGTAATGGCTATTTCATTGCCCATCAATGCTGCAGGGTAGCCCTTGTAATTGAGCATATAGTGTACAAAATGCTGGCGCACCCACTCCTCGGGGGTGAGCGCAACGTAACAACGGCGCAGAGTGTCGAAAATTTGTCTCTTGCCGTCGTTGATGGTTATTTTTGTATCGTATGCCGGTAGGTTAAGTGCGAGCATTTTATTATCTTTATATAAGATAGGAAGCGGCTCGGGATAAAAAAACAAATGACTTTATTTTTGTTCTTCGCTCGCCTTTCACTATCTTTGTCCTTTGTGCGCAAAGATAGATTATTTTATCGGGAATTTGCGTCAAAATAAACAATTATGGCAAAATATACTTACGAATCAATAATGTCGGAACTCAAATCGGGCGTATACCATCCCGTCTATTACCTGATGGGCGAGGAGGGTTATTACACCGACAAGATAACCGACTACATAATAGAGAACTCCCTGACCGAGATTGAACGCGATTTCAATCTTACCGTCTTCTATGGTCTTGAGAGTGATATCGATACCATTGTCACATCTGCCAAGCGTTTCCCAATGATGGCTGAGCGCCAGGTTATTGTGGTGCGTGAGGCTCAGATGCTCAAGAATATCGATAATCTGCTGTTCTATCTGCAGAATCCCCAGCCTACAACTGTCCTTGTCTTTGCCCACAAGAATGGCTCCATCGACAAGCGCAAGAAGGTTGCTGCTGAATTGGAACGCAAGGGAGTAGTTCTCGACTCCAAGAAGATGAAGGATGAGCAGTTGCCATCGTTCATCAATGCATGTCTGCGCGAGAAAGGGCTCACCGCCGATAACAAATCGGTGCAGATGATGCGCGAGTCAATTGGTGTCGATCTTGCCCGCATTGCAGGCGAGATAGACAAGTTGGCTATAGCCATGCCGCAAGGTACAACAACCATTACTCCTGAACTTGTCGAGGAACACATCGGCATCAGCAAGGAGTACAACAATTTCGAGTTGCAGAACGCTCTTGTGAACAAGGACATCTACAAGGCAAACAAGATTATCAATTATTTTGCACAAAACCCCAAGAAGAATCCCATACAGATGACATTGGCGTTGCTGTTCAGCTTCTTCTCCAATGTGATGATGAGCTATTATGCTCCCGACAAGAGCGAGCGTGGTGTGGCCGAGTTCTTGGGTCTGCGCAGCACATGGGGTGTCGGCGACTATATCAAGGCCATGCGCAACTACAAGGCAGTGCACGTGATGGAGATTCTGCATCTCATTCGCCTTGCCGATGCACAGTCCAAAGGTGCCGAAGGCCCACAGATGCCCGATGGCGAAATCATGCGCGAATTGCTGTACAAGATTCTGCACTGAAAAGAAAAAAATACGAAACAATGATAAATGTAAATTTGAATGGCTCGGATATCACATTCGAGCAAGATGGAAAATTGTCGTTCAATGAAGAGGCACACCGCTATTCATTGAATGGAGTGGAGTTCCGCTCAGTGAGCAATGTGGTAGGAATGTTCTTTAAAGAATTCGATGCAATGGGCATCAGTCTCAAGAAGTGTTTTGGCAACGAGTTGGAGGCTGCCAAACTGCGCGAGGTTTGGGAGAGCAAGGGTGCTATAGCCAGCCAGGCCGGTACATTCCTGCACAAGCAGATTGAGGATTACCTCAACGGCAAGCAGACCCCTGATTTGCTCTGCGATGTCAGCTATAATGGTAATTATGTAAAGTGCAACGAGACTGTTGACATTTCGCGCGAGTGGAGCTATTTCAAGTCTTTTGAGAGGAATACGGTCTTTCATCCATTCCGCACCGAGTGGAGAATCTTTGATGCCGATGCACGCATTGCCGGAACCCTTGACTTCGTGTGCTGTTGCCCCGATGGAACATATGAGATATATGACTGGAAACGCAGTAACAAGATTGATCCCACTGAAATCAACCGTTGGGCAAGCGGTATGAACGGCCTTGAGCACCTCACTGACACTTCATACGTACACTATTGTCTGCAGCAGAACCTTTACCGTTATATGCTCGAAAAGAACTACGGCATAAAGGTCAGCCGTATGAATCTCGTCGTGTTGCATCCCGAACTTCCAATGTACAGGGTAGTGCCTGTTCCTCCAATGGAGAAGGAATTGAAGATTATTCTAAACAAAATAAAGTTCAACTGATACCAGTTGAACTTTATTTTTGTTTTATAGTCAATCCTTGTTGAATTACTGCATCAACTCAATGCTTCGCTTCACAAAGTTGTTCAAGGCCTCGCCTGTGAGCATGTTGTTCTGCAACAGAGTGATGTCGATGAGCTGCTTCACGGTGTTGTCACCGGTAGCATACTCGGCAAGGATAGCCTCCTTGTTGCTCTTTGTAGCGGTAATCTCTTTCTCAATCTCAAAGAGCTCGTCCTTTTCGCTCTGTGGTATATCCTCGCTCTTCTTACCGGTGCGTGCATCGTAGAGTGCCTTGCGACGGCTCTCGAGCGACTCGCTCTGTGCGTTCAGCGGCTGCAACTTCTCGGCGCATGCGCTCTGGGCGTTATCGAGTACTCGCTTGATGAGTGGGTGCTCCTCGTTGAGCAGTACGGTGTACATATCAGGCATGTCGCCATAGAATGACATACCGCCCTGAATAGCCGCCATGTCCTTCATGCGGCGCATGTACTCGGCCTGTGTAATCATCACCGGCGCGGCTGTCTCGCCCATAGCCTGTGTCATCACGTGGAACTCTTTCTTCTCCATCTTTGGCAACTGGCTCTCGAACACACCTGTCAACACCTCGCGCTGTGTAGTGCTTATTACGCTTTCCTTCTTCTCCTCCTTTACAATGAGGTTATCAATGATGTCGCTGTCAACACGTGTGAAACGTGTCTTTTCAAACTTTTGCTCGAGCAGGCTGATGAGCGCCACATCCAGCTGGCCATCCATCAACAGCACGTTGTAACCCTTGTTCTTGGCATTGTCGATGAAACTGTACTCCTTCTCTTTGTCGTTAGAGTAGAGATAGATTACATTGCCTTCCTTGTCGGTCTGCTCGGCGCTTACGAGGTTCTTATACTCCTCATAGGTGTACTTGTTGCAGTCGGTATCCTGCAAAAGAGAGAACTTGTTTGCCTTGTCATAGAAGTCCTCCTCGGTGAGCATGCCATAGTGGATGAATATCTTCAGGTCGTTCCACTTCTCCTCGAACTCCTTGCGGTCGTTCTTGAAGATCTGTGCCAGACGGTCCGATACCTTCTTTGAGATATATGTAGAGATCTTCTTCACGTTAGAGTCACTCTGCAGGTATGAGCGTGACACGTTGAGCGGAATATCCGGTGAGTCAATCACACCATGCATCAATGTAAGGAAGTCGGGTACAATGCCCTGTACCTCATCGGTCACATAAACCTGGTTGCAGAACAAAAGAATCTTGTTCTTCTGCAGTTCGAGGTTGCTCTTTACCTTGGGGAAGTAGAGTACACCTGTAAGGTGGAATGGGAAGTCTACGTTCAGGTGAATCCAGAAGAGTGGCTCATCGCTCATTGGGTAGAGCTTGCGGTAGAACTCCTTGTAATCCTCATCCTTCAATTCGCTTGGCTTGCGTGTCCACAGCGGGGTGGTGTCATTGATGATGTTGTCCTCCTCGGTCTCAACCTGCTTGCCATCTTTCCACTCCTTCTTCTTGCCGAAAGCAATCTCAACGGGCAAGAAACGGCAATACTTGTTCAGGATTCCGCTTATGCGGCTCTCGCTCAGGAACTCCTTGCTGTCATCATCAATGTACATGATGATGTCTGTTCCGCGCTCTGCTTTCTCTGTCTCCTCAAGGGTGTATTCAGGGCTACCGTCGCAGCTCCATTTTACAGCCTGTGCGCCATCGCGGTATGACTTTGTGACAATCTCAACCTTCTTCGATACCATGAATGCCGAGTAGAAGCCAAGACCAAAGTGGCCGATGATGCTGTTTGCTGTGTCCTTGTATTTCTCAAGGAAGTCTGTAGCACCCGAAAGGGCAATCTGGTTGATGTACTTCTCAATCTCCTCGGCTGTGAGACCGATACCGTTGTCGCTAACGGTAATGGTGTCAGTGCCAAGTGTTACCTTTACACGTGGTGTGCCAAGCTCGCCCTTGAACTCGCCCTTCTCGTAAAGTGTTTTCAACTTCTGTGTGGCATCAATTGCGTTCGATACAATCTCACGGAGAAAAATCTCGTGGTCGCTGTACAAGAATTTCTTGATTACGGGGAAAATGTTTTCGGTTGTTACCCCAATGTTTCCTTTCTGCATATCATTAAGTTTTTTAGTATTTACATTTCTGATGCAAGCGCATCCACCTTATATAAAACAAAAAAAATGCCAGTTGTTTCTTTTCTGCCATTTTGGCAGAAAAAGAAATCGATTAAAAAAGGATGGCAAATTTTGCCATCCTTTAATGTTGTTATCGTTTTACTTCAAACTTCAGCTTTTGCTCACCTGCTGTGACAACGATTGTGTCGCCCTGTTGCAGTGCGCCGTCGAGCAACAGCTCCGAAATCTCATCCTCAACATAGTTCTGCAATGCACGTTTCAATGGGCGTGCGCCATACTGTATGTCGTAACCCTTGTCGGCAAGGAAACTCTTTGCCTCGGCTGTCATCTCAATGCTGTAACCCAGTTCGGTAACGCGCTTTATGATTTGCGCAAGTTCAAGGTCTACAATGTCAATGATAGCCTCTTTGCCAAGCTGGTCGAAGTTGATGATCTCGTCTATGCGGTTGATGAACTCTGGCGCAAAACGCTTGTTCAAAGCCTTCTGTATCACGGCACGTGAGTACTCCTTGTCGCCGGCGCGTTCATCCTTTGCAAAGCCAATGCCGCTGCCAAAGTCTTTCAACTCGCGTGTTCCCACGTTCGATGTCATGATGAGTACCGTGTTGCGGAAATCTACTGTACGGCCATAGCTGTCGGTCAGGCGGCCTTCATCCATTACCTGCAGCAACAGGTTGAATACATCGGTGTGTGCCTTTTCAATCTCATCGAGCAGGACAATGGAGTAGGGACGGCGACGTACACGCTCTGTGAGTTGTCCACCCTCCTCATAACCAACATATCCCGGAGGTGCTCCCACAAGACGCGAAACGGTAAACTTCTCCATATACTCGCTCATGTCTATGCGTATGAGCGCATCTGCACTGCCGAACATGAACTTTGCCAGTTCCTTTGCAAGCAGTGTCTTACCTACGCCTGTGGGGCCCAGGAACATGAATGTGCCAATTGGCTTGTTCGGGCTCTGCAGTCCCACACGGCTACGCTGTATTGCCTTGGTAAGTTTCTCAATGGCATTTTCCTGAGCAATGACCTTGCCTGTGAGTTCGGTACGCATTCCTTTGAGGCGTGTCCACTCATCCTGCTGCATACGTTGCATAGGCACTCCCGAGATCATTGATACCACTCCTGCTATATCCTCGTCAGTAACTGTCTGACGGCTGTTTGTCAGGCTCTTTTCCCACTCGGCCTTCATCTGCGCAAGCTGGTGCTGCATCTCCTTTTCGCGATCGCGTAAGTTGGCGGCGTTCTCAAAGTCCTGGTTCTTTACCGCAGCATTCTTCTCCTTGTTTATTGTGTCAATGAGCTTCTCCTGCTCCTCAATCTCCTTTGGAACAACAATGTTGGTAATGTGCATCCTTGCTCCCGCCTCGTCCATTGCGTCAATGGCCTTGTCGGGGAAGCAACGGTCGGTTATGTAACGGTCTGTCAATTTGACACACGCAAGCAGTGCCTCGTCGGTGTATGTGACATTGTGGTGGTTCTCGTAACGCTCCTTGATGTTCTTCAATATTGTGTATGTGTCCTCAACCGATGTGGGTTCGACCAATACCTTCTGGAAACGGCGCTCAAGCGCGCCATCCTTCTCAATTGTCTTGCGGTACTCGTCAATGGTTGTGGCGCCGATGCACTGTATCTGTCCGCGTGCAAGCGATGGCTTCAGAATGTTGGCGGCATCCATAGAGCCCGGGGTAGAGCCCGCACCAATGATTGTGTGTATCTCATCAATGAATATGATGATGTTGGGGTTGTTCTCAAGCTCGTTGATGATGGCCTTGAGACGCTCCTCGAACTGTCCGCGGTACTTTGTACCTGCAACCACGGCTGTCATGTCAAGCGCTACAATGCGCTTGTCGAAGAGCATGCGCGATGTCTTTCGCTCCACAATACGCTGTGCAAGACCCTCAACGATGGCCGACTTTCCTACACCCGGTTCACCAATGAGAATTGGGTTGTTCTTCTTGCGGCGGCTCAGAATCTGCGATATGCGCTCAATCTCCTTCTCGCGTCCAACCACAGGGTCCAGCTTGCCTTCGGCCGCAGCCTTTGTCATGTCAACGCCAAAGCTGTCGAGCACCGGAGTGTCGTTCGAAGGCTTTGCCTGCTGTTTCTGGTATGTCTGCTGTGTGTTGTTGCTGCTGTTGTTGGGCAATGTCTCCTCGTCATCATCCTGGTCGGTAAAGCCAAAACCATTGCTTATGTTGCCACCATTGGTGTCCGGCATCTTTGACTTGATGATGTCGGTCACTTTCTGATATGTCACATTGCTTGCGTCAAGGATGTCATACGCCACATTGTTGCGTTCACGCAGTATGCCCAGCAATAGGTGCTCGCTGTCGGCGTGCACCTTTCTCGAACGCGCCTCAAGCGTGGCAAAGCGCAGAATTCGTGCAGTGCTCATGCTCATCTCCACATCGTCGCTGAATGGCAGTTCCGATGTCACGGCATCGCTCACACGCTCCTCAATGCGCTGCTTGATCTCCATAACATCCACTTCCATGCCGCACAGAATCTCTACTGCACTGCACTTCTCTTTACGTATGATGCCCAGGAGCAGATGCTCCGGGTTTATGGTCTTGCTGCGCAGGCGGGTTGCCTCCTCCTTGCTCAACGATAGTATTTCAGTTATTTTCTGCGAAAATTCATTTCTCATTTCTTCTTCCTCCAATTACTCTCTTTTGAATATTCGTATCCGGTTGTTTTTCAGGATGCGAAGATAATTGATAAAAAGCAACTATTTCCATCTTTTTACATAAAGTATCTTACAAAAACCGTGCCAAACTATTAAAAAAACGAAATAAAATATCAAATGGAGAACAAAATGTTGCATAAAGAGCATCTGCCCGTGTTTATTTTATGATTTCTCGCGAATAATGAGAAAATAATCCTCTTTTTTTGTATTTTTGCATCTTGTAAGCGCAGCTGCGTGCAGGGCGCGACAATGAAGTGTAATAAATTAAAAAATATAAAATAATGTTCAGAACAAAAACTTGTGGCGAACTCAGGTTGGCCGATGTAAATGCAACAGTGACCCTTAGTGGTTGGGTACAGCGTGCGCGTAAGATGGGTGGTATGACATTCGTTGACCTCCGCGACCGTTATGGCGTTACCCAGCTTGTTTTCAGCGAGGATGTAAATGCCGAACTCTGCGAGAAGGCATCACACCTTGGCCGCGAATATGTAATCCAGGCAACCGGTGTTGTCAGCGAGCGTCAGAGCAAGAACGCCAATATCCCAACAGGCGACATTGAGATAATTGTGAGCGAGTTGAACATCCTCAACGAGGCAGCAACTCCTCCTTTCACAATCGAGAACAACACCGACGGTGGCGATGACATCCGCATGAAGTACCGTTATCTCGACCTCCGTCGTGAGGCAGTGCGCAAGAACCTTGAACTGCGTCACCAGATGACAATGGAGGTTCGCCGTTACCTCGACTCAATGAACTTCATTGAGGTTGAGACTCCAATGCTTATCGCGTCTACCCCCGAGGGCGCGCGTGACTTCGTTGTTCCTTCACGCATGAACCCAGGCCAGTTCTACGCTCTGCCACAGAGCCCACAGCTCTTCAAGCAGCTGCTCATGGTATCTGGTTTCGACCGTTACTTCCAGATTGTAAAGTGCTTCCGTGATGAGGACTTGCGTGCCGACCGTCAGCCCGAGTTTACACAGATCGACTGCGAGATGAGTTTCGTTGAGCAGGAGGATGTGATTTCACTCTTCGAGGGCATGGCAAAGCACCTGTTCAAGACAATCCGTGGCGTTGAACTTACCGAGGCTTTCCCACGCATGACATGGCACGATGCAATGAAATACTACGGCTGCGACAAGCCCGATACACGTTTTGAGATGAAGTTCGTTGAACTCATGGACATCATGAAGGGTCACGGCTTCCCTGTGTTCGACAGCGCCGAGTATGTTGGTGGTATCTGCGCCAAGGGTGCCGCTACATACACACGCAAGCAGATCGATGCTTTGACCGACTTTGTTCGCCGTCCACAGATTGGCGCAAAGGGTATGGTCTATGCACGTGTAGAGGCAGACGGTACAGTAAAATCAAGCGTTGACAAGTTCTATACACAGGAGGTACTGCAGGCTATGAAGGCTGCCTTCAATGCCGAGCCGGGTGACCTCATCCTCATCCTCAGCGGTGACGATACAATGAAGACACGCAAGCAGCTCTGCGAGCTCCGTCTGGAGGTCGCAAACCAACTTGGCTTGCGCGACAAGAACAAGTTCTCTTGCCTGTGGGTTGTTGACTTCCCGCTCTTTGAGTACAGCGAGGAAGAAGGCCGTTACATGGCTATGCACCACCCATTTACCTCACCAAAGCCCGAGGATATCCCATTGCTCGACACCGACATGGGCGCAGTACGTGCAAACGCATACGACATGATCATCAACGGTGTTGAGGTTGGTGGCGGTTCAATCCGTATCTACGACAGCGAGTTGCAGAACAAGATGTTCGAGCTCCTTGGCTTCACACCCGAGCGCGCACAGCAGCAGTTCGGCTGGTTGCTCGACGCCTTCAAGTACGGTGCACCTCCTCACGGTGGTCTTGCTTACGGTCTCGACCGTTGGGTGAGCCTCTTCGCAGGTCTCGACTCAATCCGCGACTGCATCGCGTTCCCCAAGAACAACTCAGGCCGCGACACAATGATTGATGCACCTTCGGTTCTCGAGCCAGAACAGCTGACGGAACTTAATATCGTAGTTGATATCAAGGATAAGTGATTAAAAAGCTAAACTACTGCGTTACGCTTGTTTTTGATGTGAGTCATTTAGGAATACTAAACTCCCCACTTCAAAAACTTCGCAAGCCTTGTATTTTACCTTTTTATCTCACTTTTCGAAGATTGGAATTACATAAGAGAATGTCATCCTGAGTGTAAGCGAAGGAACTCTAAAAAATGATAAAGCAATCCATTGCGCACGCAATGGATTGCTTTTATTTTGACAATAATATAAGTGTTGATGAATTTAAGCGTTTTGTCATTTTTCGGGTAACCCCTCAACAACACGTCTGAGCAAAGTGAAGAATCTATAAAACAGCTCATCTGCAAAAGTTGGGGGACAAAAAACTCGCTTTCGCTCGCCGTCAAATTCTACAGCAGTCCTCAACCTTAATTGTTCACTTGTATTTTTCTTCAACTCTTTCTTTCTGTACTTTTTTGAAAAAGTACCAAAAACTGGGCAGTCGTGTACGGCATTCGGTGCTTCCTTTGTTCAAGAGTTGCTTTGCAACATCTTTCAGTCGGTGCACACCTCGCCGCTCGCTGCTTGTCGCAATGCTTGGGGTGGCAAGAACTCGCTGCGCTCAAACATCATGCCACCTGTTTCCAAGCATTGCTCGGCTGCTCGCTGTTCCTCCCAACGCTGCCCTTCCGCCTTTGGCGGGGAATTACCTTTTGCAATGAAAAGGCGCGTAGAATAGTAATTCTCAATACTGCTCCCGCAGGCATATTATGAGATACTTCACTGCGCTTTGCTCCGTTCAGTATGACAAGCTCGCGAACAATGTCATTTTTCGGGCAAGCCCTCAACAATACGTCTGAGCGAACCAACGGTCGACGCCCGAAGGGGCTAAAGTCAAGTCGAAGGATCTCTAAAAAAACTCTTGCAATTAAAAAGACCAATCGGGTATTAATCAAACCCGATTGGTCTTTTGCTGTTAATTCTAGAGTGTCTGTTTTACTTGATGACTACTTTCTTGCCATAGGATATATGTAGAAAGTTAATATGTGAAATACCACTTTCAGTACCTGGGTGAAGTTCTACACCAACACAGGTTTTACCATCATAATAATTGTACGAATTCGGTTTTTCAGATATGCTTGAATAAAAGTATTCTTTATATTTTATCTCATAGCTCTCAACAAATCTGTTCTTTAGTTCTACTAGTTCAGAATCACTTAATTGTTGATTGCTTGTTTCAAATACAACCGAGCGTAATTTGTTATCAATAAATTTAAAATAACAAACATCCCATTTTGCATCGGCCCAGATAACATTTTTAATCTCCACACCCTGATTATAGTGCGATTCTAATTAGTCTACTACTTAAACATTTTCCCGAATGATGCGAGTTTCCTCGGGAACACCTAATTTGTCTATATTCGTGATGTGGGTAGGGATGGTGATAGAGGTCAGTCTATAGCAACCCTCAAATGCATCATTTCCAATGCTTGTAACACTGCTGGGGATGGTGATAGAGGTCAGGTTATCGCACTCCCAAAATGCCGCCTTTCCAATACTGGTCACACTGCTGGGGATGGCGATTGAGGTCAGGCTTTTACAACAACCAAAAGTCTTAGGTCCAATGCTTGTTACACTGTTGGGGATTTCAATGCTTGTAAGCCCGGAGCAACCCTTGAACGCACACTCTCCAATGCTTTTAACGCTGTTACCAATTTCAACACTTGTAAGCCCGGTGCAACCACTGAACGCATAATTTCCAATGCTTGTAACGCTGTTAGGGATTGTAATACTTGTAAGCCCGGTGCAACCATAGAACGCAGACTTTCCAATGCTTGTGATGCTGTTAGGTATTGTAATGCTTGTAAGCCCTTTGCAATTATAGAACGCACCAAATCCAATGCTTGTAACGCTGCTTGGGATAGTAAGATCAGTCACCAACTCACCATTCAAATACAAGTTGCCGGCATAATACAAAGGATTGGCATCTGCACTACCAAAATCAATACCACACCATGCTTCAAGGTCGTTGATGCAAACCTTTTCAAGCCCGGTGCAACCATTGAACGCACCCCATCCAATGCTTGTAACGCTGTTAGGGATTACAATACTTGTAAGGCCGGTGCAACCACTGAACGCCCAATCTCCAATGCTTGTAACGCTGTAAGTGTTACCATCGTACGCAACACTCTCGGGGATTTCAATGTTGCCGGTGTACTCGTTGGAATGCTCACTATAAGATATTCCTCTGAAAGTTACCTCAACTGCTTTGTTTGCAGAAGATGAAATGTTGTAATAGATGCCATCGACCACAAAATCGTGGGCAGTCACTGCTGTTGCGCAAAGCAACAGCAGTGACGTAAATAGATGTTTCATAGATAGTTGCATCAAAAAACTTTTTTTACTTCAAGTTCGCCTTGAAGAACTCTGCAATCTTCTCGAACAGGTGATAGCGTGTGTTGCGGCCATAGTAGATGCTATGGTTGCTGTCGGGGTAGATGGCCATCTCGAACTTCTTGTTCGCCTGTGTGAGGGCGTGAGTGTAACGTATCATGTTACGCAAGTGTACGTTGTCATCGGCTGTACCGTGGATGAGCAACAGGTTGCCGCTCAACTTGTTCACGTTTACAATTGCCGAGCCGGCATCGTAACCCTCCTTGTTCTCCTTTGGAGTGCGCATGTAACGCTCGGTGTAGATGGTGTCATAGAAACGCCAGTCTGTAGGCGCTGCCACTGCAACACCAGCCTTGAACACTGCCTCGTCCTGGCTCATTGACATGAGGGTGTTGTAACCGCCGAAGCTCCAGCCCCAGATACCGATGTTGTTCTTGTCAACGTAGGGGAGTGAACCAAGGTATTTTGCTGCCTCAACCTGGTCGCCCGGCTCGTACTGGCCGATGTTCAGGTAGGTGCACTTGCCGAACTCTGTACCGCGTCCGCCTGTACCGCGTCCGTCAACGCATACCATGATGAATCCCTCGCCTGCCATGTAGCTCTCGAACATTGCATTGCCATAGTTACCCATGTACCAGCTGTCGTGTACCTGCTGTGAGTAGGGGCCGCTGTACTGGAACATCACTACAGGGTACTGCTTGCCCTCGTCAAAGTCGGCAGGCTTTACCATCCAGCCGTTGAGCTCAACGCCGTCGGTAGTCTTGAATGTGAAGAACTCCTTTGTTGGCATGTCGAACTTCTTGAGTCGCTCCTTGAGGTTGGCATTGTCAATGAGAGTCTTTATAACCTTACCGTTATTGTCGTTTGTGGTAACGGTGTGTGGGCTGTTGATGCTTGAGTGGGTGTTGATGAAGTACTTCATTCCCGCACTGAACACTGCACTGTTTGTTCCCTCCTTGGTGGTGAGCTTGGTCTTCTTGCCCTTAGCATTTACCTTATATATATATTCGCGCAATGGGCTGCCCTCGTTGCTTGAGTAGTAGAATTCGTTCTTGTTGCTGTCCCAACCATAGAAGTGTTTTACCTCGAACTCTCCCTTTGTGATTGGGCGTACAAGGATACCGTCGATGGTGTAGAGGTAGAGCTGGTTGTAGCCGCTGCGCTCGCTCTGCAATACAAAGTGCTTGTCATAGAACTCAATGCCTGCATATACCTGCTCGTTGAGGTAGGTGTCGCTCTCCTCGCGTAGGATGGTCTTGCTGCTGCCCGAGCGTGGATTCACTGCCAGAATCTCCATAACGCTCTGGTGGCGGTTGAGTGTGAGCACTGCAAGTACATCGGGGTTCTTGGTGAACTTGATGCGTGGGATGTAGCCCTCCTCGGGGATGTTCACGTTAAGCTGGCGTGTAACGCGGCTCTTGATGTCGTACGAGTGAACCGATAGCTTTGAGTTTGCTGCACCGGCAACAGGGTACTTGAAACTGTAGGGTGCGCAGAAATCGTCGTACTCTGTATTTGGAGCACCGGTTGGGATGTACATTGGCATGTCGTACATCATAACCTCGCTCTCGTCGTACTTGATGTACGCAATCATCTTGCTGTCGGCGCTGAAATCGTATGAGCAGTTGTTCATGAACTCCTCCTCGTTAACCCAGTCGGGGATACCGTTTATAATCTTGCGGAACTCACCGTCGGTGGTGATTTGTGACTCGGCATTGTTGAACATGAGCTTCACAAGGAACAGGTTGTTGTCGCGTACAAAGGCAATCATGGTGCCGTCGGGCGAGAACTTTGGAACCTGCTGCGCGCCGTTCTGCGACAGTGGCTCAACCTTGTTGTTCTTGCGGCTGTAGATGTAGTGCTCTGCAGTAAATGAGTTGCGGTAGATGCTCTTTGTTCTTGTCTGCAGAAGAATGAGCTGCTCATCGGGCGAGAACTGGTAGCCATCAATGTACTTCTGTTCGAAGCCACGTGCTGTAGCTGCGTTGAAGAGTGTGTCGACGATTGCACCGTTCTTGAACGAGCCTTTGAGAATGAGGCTGCGGTCGTCGCTCATGCGTGCAAAGTGAACGCCATCGGCCATTGGCTTGATGGCAGCGTATGTCTGCGGCCAATAACCGCCATACATTACATCGTTCATTGTCACCTTGTCGCCTGCAATGGCTGAGAGTGACATCACAAACAATGTGAATAGTGAAAATAGGTGTTTCATAATGGTTTATTTAAATTTATAATCTTATCAAGCTGAAATCGGAAAGCTGAAATCGGAAAACGGAAAACTTATTTTAGTTTTAACCTTTGACTATGCATTGTTGAAACTTAGTTTTCCCCTTTCCCCTTTAACTTTTAACCGCACTTCGTGCGCTTGAACCTGCTCTCGCTCGCTGTAAAAGCTCAAGCAAGCTTGGCTTTTGCTCGCTTAATCGCAGCTTTCAGTTCGTTTTGTACCACGACGCATACATTATATAGTCGTTGGCAATGCGCTCAACAATCTCTTTCTGCTGCTCGGGGCTTACCTCCTTGATTTTCTTGGCAGGCACTCCGGCATATATCCAGCCGCTCTCCACGCGCATACCTGATGCAACCAGTGCGTTGGCCGCAACAATGGCCCCGCTTTCAACGACGGCATTGTCAAGCACTGTTGCTCCCATGCCAATGAGGCTGTTGCTCTCTATGATGGCGCCGTGAATGGTTGCGTTGTGGCCTATTGAGACATTGTCGCCAATGATGGTCTTTGAGCGTTGGAAAAGTGTGTGCACCACAGCACCGTCCTGAATGTTCACGTTGTTGCCAATGACAATGCTGTTTACATCGCCACGCAACACAGTGCCATACCAGATGGAGCAGTTGTCGCCCATTGTCACATCGCCAATTATGGCTGCCGTCTCGGCAATGAAACAGTCATTGCCAATAGTGGGCTTGAACCCGCGTATTTCTCTTATTATTGCCATAGTGCTTACTTGTTCTCTGTTGCAGGTGCTACGCCTTCGCTACCTTTGGTATTACCTGGTTTTCTGCGGCGGTGGTGTGGACGGCGGCGTTTTGGCTTTTCGCCTTGCTGCTTGGGAGTGCCTTCCTGTTGTGCAGCTACAGCTGCTGTCTCTTTGGGCTTCTCGCTGTTGTCTGCAGGCTTTGCACTCTGTGGCTTGTTGCCGTTTGCCTGTTTGCCACCGCGTCTGCGGTTGTTCTTCTTGCGGTCATTGCCGCCGCGCTTCTCATTGTTTCCGCTTCCACCGCGTCGTGACTTGCCGCCTTTCTGCTTGCTCTTTGGCTCATAGGCAGGCGCCTCGCCAAGTGATGCTGGCATCTCCATCTTTGGAACATCCTGCTCAATGAAATCCTCAATGCGCTTGAAGAACTCCTGGTCCTCAACGTTTACCAATGTGATGGCGCGTCCCTTGGTACCCGCACGTGCTGTGCGGCCAATGCGGTGTATGTAGTCGTCGCAATCGCGTGGTACGTCGTAGTTGATG
Source organism: Bacteroidaceae bacterium (assembly GCA_017555845.1). GTDB lineage: Bacteria > Bacteroidota > Bacteroidia > Bacteroidales > Bacteroidaceae > HGM04593. Next base: position 32,419 of record JAFZFO010000013.1, read on the forward strand.
ACAATGCGTATGTCGTCAATGTCAATGCCTCGTGCAAGAATATCGGTAGCCACAATCATGTCAATCTTGCGGCTCTTGTACTGGAACATGATCTCGTCACGCTCACCCTGAGACAGGTCGCTGTGCATCTCGCCTACATTGAAACCATGTTTCTTGAGTGTGTGCGAAATCTCCTTGACTTTTGTCTTGCGCGATGCAAAGAGAATCACTCTCTCGCTGCTCTCGTTGTCGAAGATGCTGTTGATGATGCCCAGTTTCTGGCCCTCGTGGCATATGTAGGCCTGCTGTGTTATACCGTCGGCAGGCTTTGCAAGCGCAAGGGTAATCTGCAAGGGATCGGTAAGGATGTCGTTTGCGAGTTTGCGAATCTCCTGAGGCATGGTTGCCGAGAAGAGCATTGTCTGGCGCTCCTTAGGCAACTGCTTGGCAATGGTCATGATGTCGTTGTAGAAACCCATGTCCAGCATGCGGTCGGCCTCGTCAAGGATGAAAAACGACACCTTTGAAAGGTCAATGTTACCAAGGTTTATGTGGCTGATGAGACGGCCGGGGGTGGCAACGATGATGTCGGCGCCCTTGGCCATTCCACGCAGCTCCTGCTCGTAACGCTGTCCGTCGTTTCCACCATATACGGCTACGCTCGACACGTTCATGAAGTATGTGAAACCCTCGAGCTGACGGTCAATCTGCTGCGCGAGCTCACGGGTTGGAGCCATGATTATGCAGTTTATGGAGTCCTCGGGGTAACCGCCCTGGCAAAGCCTGTTGAGTACAGGCAACAGGTATGCTGCAGTCTTTCCGGTACCTGTCTGTGCCACGCCAATGAGGTCACGTCCCTCCATCAATGGCTCAAGTGTCTGCTCCTGTATTGGAGTACACTTCTCGAAGCGCATGGCATCAAGCGCATCAAGCACTTCGTCTTCAAAGTCAAAATCTGTAAAATACATGTTCTATTTTGGTGCCTTTATATAAAGGACTATTGCTATTACTGAATAAATGATGTTCGGTAGCCAGGCTGCCAGTGCAATGGGCATCTGGTCGGCAAAAGCTGATGATATACCCTGGAACAGGATATATGAGAAACTCAATGCCAGTCCTATACCCAATGACAATCCCATGCTGCCTTTTGATTTCCTTGATGAGAGCGACACACCGATTATCGTCAGGATAAAGGCTGCGAATGACATTGCAATGCGTTTGTGATATTCAATCTCAAAGCTGCTGGTATTGGCAAAGCCTCTTTTCTTCTGCTTGTCGATATACTCGCTCAGTTCGGGCGTGGTCATAGTCTCCTGTTCTCCGTCGGAGATGAGGAAGTCGCCAGGCTCAATCTGCAGCAATGTGTCGAGTGGCTCTCGCCTGCTTTCCCTTATAATCTCCCTGTCGTTCTGGAATTCACGTATCTTCCAATGGCGTGCAGTCCACAGACCGGGCTTGTCGGGGTGGTAGGTTATTGTCCTTGCCTCCATGTGCGACACGAGTTTCTTGTCCTCGAACTTGTCGAGCATGAATCGCCAACCGGTGTTGTTGCGGCTTTCGTAGCGCTCAATGAATGCTATGGTGTTGTCATCGACCTTCAGCTGTATGTCGTTTGCCGATTCAACTTTCTTCTTCTTGTTGTACTTCTGCTCGAACTCAAGCATCGTAGCCGTGCCGCTGGGGATGATGAAGGCGCTCATTATGTATGTAAGCACCGATATGATGCCGGCAGCAATCATGTAAGGTCTCATCAGACGCCTGAAACTCACTCCTGCCGAGAAGATGGCGATGATCTCCGAGTTTGAAGCAAGCTTGGAAGTGAAGTATATGACCGATATGAACACGAACAGCGCACTGAATGTGTTGGCATAGTAGGGTGCCAAGTTGGCATAATAGTCGAAGACAATCTCATTCATCGGTGCGTTCGAACTTACAAACTTGTCTATTTTCTCGTTGTAGTCGAACACGATGATGACAATGATGATCAGGAGCAGGGAAAAGAAATATGTTCCCAAAAACTTCTTTATTATGTACTTGTCAAGCTTCTGCAGTTTAAAAATATTGGGCCATTTCATTGTGAATCAGCTTTGTCCTGTCGCTTCTCGTGTATTTATCTGTCATTTACAAACGTCTTGTTACCTCCTCGAGCATGTTCTTCTTCCAGCTTGCATAGTCATCCATGAGGATGTGCTTGCGTGCCTCCTGTGTGAGCCATACATAGAATGCGAGGTTGTGTATTGATGCAATCTCAAGCGCCAACAGCTCCTGTGCTGCAAAAAGGTGGCGCAAATATGCTTTGCTGTAGAGCGTGTCGACGAACGATGCGCCATCTTCCTCAATTGGCGAGAAGTCATATTTCCACTTCTCGTTACGCATGTTCATGATACCGTGCTTTGTAAAGAGCATGGCATTACGTCCGTTGCGTGTAGGCATCACGCAGTCGAACATGTCCACTCCGCGCTCAATGGCCTCAAGAATGTTCGCCGGTGTACCCACGCCCATCAGGTAGCGTGGCTTGTCGGTGGGGAGAATCTCGTTTACAACCTCAATCATCTCATACATCTTCTCGGCAGGCTCGCCCACGGCCAGACCACCGATGGCGTTGCCGGCTGCCTCCTTGGATGCGATGAACTCGGCCGAACGACGGCGCAGGTCGGGGTATACGCATCCCTGTACGATGGGGAACAACTGCTGCTCGTAGCCATACATGGGCTCAGTCTCGCTCAGGCGGTTTATGCAACGGTCGAGCCAACGGTGTGTTCTCTCCATTGACTTCTTTGCATAGTCATAGTCGGCTGTTCCCGGTGTGCACTCGTCGAACGCCATTATGATGTCTGCACCGATGCTGCGCTCAATGTCCATGACTCTCTCTGGCGAGAAGAAGTGCTTTGAACCATCGATATGCGAGCGGAACTCCACGCCTTCCTCGCTCATCTTGCGTATGTCCTTGAGCGAGAATACCTGGAAGCCGCCGCTGTCGGTAAGGATGGGGCGGTCCCACATGTTGAACTTGTGAAGGCCACCGGCCTTTTCAAGAATGTCAAGCCCCGGACGCAGGTAAAGATGGTATGTGTTGCCAAGGATAATCTGGGCCTTGATGTCATCTTTCAGGTGTGGAATCTGGACACCCTTCACTGAGCCCACTGTTCCCACGGGCATGAAGATTGGGGTCATTATGTCGCCGTGGTCGGTCGAAAGGACTCCGGCTCTTGCCTTGCTGCCGCTGTCTGTATGTAATAATTGGAATTTCACGTTGTTATGCCATTAAGTTAACAGGGTTCTTTACTTTCTCTTTGAGCAGTGCAATCTCAAGCACCTCCTTTATGTCCTTGACATAGTGGAATGTCAATCCCTTCAGATATACCTCGGGGATGGCGTCGATGTTGCGCTTGTTCTCTTCGCAGATGATGATCTCGGTTATTCCGGCGCGTTTTGCTGCCAGAATCTTCTCCTTGATACCACCTACAGGAAGCACCTTGCCTCGCAGGGTTATCTCGCCCGTCATGGCAATGCTTGGCTTCACGCGGCGCTGTGTGAGTGCCGATGCCAACGCTGTTGCCATTGTGATGCCGGCCGATGGACCGTCCTTTGGTATTGCGCCCTCGGGGACATGCAGGTGGATATTCCATTTTTCGAATATCTCATATGGGATAGCCAACTCCTCGGCGTGTGACTTTATGTACTCCAGAGCAAGCATTGCCGACTCCTTCATCACGTCGCCAAGGTTACCGGTAAGGGTCATCTTCTCGCCCTTGCCCTTGCTCATGCTTGTTTCAATGAACAGTATTTCACCGCCAACGGCTGTCCATGCAAGGCCTGTTACCACGCCTGCGTAGTCGTTGCCCTGGTATTTGTCGCGTGAGTACTCCTTTACGCCAAGCAACTCCTGCAGGTCGGCAGGCTTGATGTTCTTGTTCTCTATGCTGCCGGTTGTTGCCTTCTGGCATGCCAGACGACGGCAAATCTTGCCAATCTTCTTCTCGAGTGTTCGCACACCCGATTCGCGTGTGTAGTCCTCAATGATGTGCTCGATGGCCTGTTTGCTTATTGTTATCTTCTCATCGGCAATACCGTTCGCGCTCTTCTCCTTTGGTATCAGGTGGCGTTTTGCAATCTCAATCTTCTCCTCGGTTAGGTAGCCGCTCACCTCTATGAGCTCCATGCGGTCGAGCAGTGGGGCGGGGATGTTTGAGAGGTTGTTGGCTGTTGCAATGAACATCACGTTCGACAGGTCGTAGTCGATGTCGAGGAAATTGTCGTGGAATGCGCTGTTCTGTTCGGGGTCAAGTACCTCGAGCAATGCCGATGATGGGTCGCCGTGGTTCGACGCGCCACCAACCTTGTCAATCTCGTCAAGGATGAACACCGGGTTGTCTGTGCCGGCCTTCACAAGGTTCTTGAGTATGCGTCCCGGCATGGCACCGACGTAGGTCTTGCGGTGTCCGCGTATCTCCGATTCGTCGTGTATGCCACCGAGTGACATGCGCACATACTTGCGCTTCAACGCCTCGGCAATTGATTTGCCAAGCGATGTCTTACCGACTCCCGGAGGGCCATAGAGGCAGATAATTGGCGCTTTCAGGTCGCCGCGCATCTTTATTACTGCCAGGTGCTCAAGGATTCTCTCCTTTACCTTCTCAAGGCCGTAGTGGTCGTGGTCAAGCACTTTCTGGGCGTTGTTCATGTCAAGGTTGTCCTTTGAATATTCGCCCCAAGGAAGGTTTGTGAACAGCTGCAGGTAGTTGAGCTGCACATGATAGTCGGGGGTCTGTGGGTTTATGCGCTCCAGCTTTGCCACCTCTTTGTTGAATATCTCTGCAACCTCCTTGCTCCAGTTCTTCTTGCTGCCTTTCTTGCGCAGTTCGTTCACATCCTGGTCCTGTGGGTTACCGCCAAGCTCATCCTGGATGGTCTTCAACTGCTGTTGCAGGTAGTACTCCTTCTGTTGCTGGTCAATATCCCTCTGTGTCTTTGCCTGTATGCGGTTCTGGATATCCACCAACATCTTCTCGTGGTTGAGGATTGACAGCAGATGATATGCACGCTCAATGAGTGATGTCTCCTCAAGCAAGGCAATCTTCTCGGTAAGTGGAGCCTTGATGTTTGCGCAAAGGAAGTTTATCAGTATGCTGTCGTTGCCCATGTTCTTCATGGCGAAGGCAACCTCCTGGCTGGCGCCGTTGGCCTTGAATATCTTGGCCGCGGTCTTGCGGCAGTTCTCTATCAGCAGTTTGAACTCATTGTCCTCGGGTGTCTGTATGTCATGGACCTGAACAACCTTACCCATGTGGTATGGGGTCAGTCGTGTGAGCTCTGTCAACTTTATCTTCTGGAAGCCCTGCAGGATTACTGTCGTTGAGTTGTCGGGCATTGCAAATACCTTCACAATCTTTGCTACAGTACCATAGGGGTAGAGGTCGTCTAACGTTGGAGCGTCTATTGAAGGTTCCTTCTGGCACATGACACCCATGTAGCCACCGCTTGCCTCAAGCTCCTTTATCAGTTGCAGCGATGACTCACGGCCCACAGATATCGGTAACACAGTGGTGGGGAAAAGGACCATATTCCTCAACGGCAATATAGGCAACTCGTCGGGGATGTTCGCTTCACGTATCTCCTCCTCGTAGTTCCCTTTGAATTCAGTGATGAACGAAAAGGAACTGTTTTCCATGTTCTCCTCAGGAAGCATATCTTCCAGGTCTAATCCTTTACTCTTTTTTCTTGTCATTATTGTAATGAATCTTTGTTGTTTATTTCAGTAGTGGCGGTTGCCGCCATTCTAATATCGCGCGAAGATACTACAAATTGCCGAACTGGCGAAATATTTGTAATATATAATATATTTTTATTATTTAATTAACGTTCGGATGTGTGAATTTTCTTTTGAATTGTTTCTGCAATTTGCCCGAATTGGTGTAATTTTGCAATCCCGGAATCAAACAGGTAGGAGTGAGTATGGATACTCTTGGTAAAAAGCAGTCGATATTGTTTCTTGTCAATCCCAAGTCGGGAGTCAGCAAGAAAAAAAGGATACCCCAAATGGTTGAGCGATACATTGACCATGAGAGGTACGATGCCTCTATATGCTATACCCAATACGCCGGCCATGCCTATGAACTTGCCAAGGATGCTGCCGCACGTGGAGTGGATGTAGTCGTTGCCGTTGGTGGCGACGGAACGGTGAATGAGGTGGGCCGCGCTCTTGTACACACCGGTACGGCGTTGGGTGTCATTCCTTGCGGCTCAGGCAATGGCTTTGCCCGCCATATTGGAATTCCCATTGGCGTGAAAAATTCATTAGAATTCATAAACAAGGCCGAGCCTGTCAGTATTGATTATGGTAAAATAAACGGACATCCGTTCTTCTGCTCCTGTGGCATGGGGTTCGACGCTGTCGTGAGTGATGATTTTGCTAAGGGTACGGGTAGGGGATTGTTCAATTATGTCAAGCAGTCACTGCTCGATTGGGTAAAATACAAGCCTGAGACATATCTTGTGGAGACCGATTCCATTAAGGAGAAGTTCGAGGCTTTCGTCATAGCCTGCGGCAATGCATCACAATATGGCAATAATGCATATATCACACCGTTTGCGTCAATGCGCGATGGCCTGTTGACGGTTACCGTGCTTTCTCCATTCAATGTCCTTGAAGTGCCTTTGATGACCACCCATCTGTTTACGCATACATTTGATGAGAGTAGCCATGTGACAACATTGGCAGCTCCGTGGATGCGTGTTACGCGTGAAAAGCCAGGTCCGGTACATTACGATGGCGAACCGTACATGATGAGCGAGGAACTCTACATTGAGATGGTTCCAAATGGGTTGAAGGTGCTTGCAGCTTCGGGTTGGGATGGCACTTGCGCTCCTGCGCCGCTCTATAAACAGCTCTATGAACTCTTTGCCGCTTCGTTGTTGGATATTCCGGAAATCGAGATAAACAAAAAGTAAACTCTTTTTTTTGAAAAATATTTACTTTTGTCGCAGTGTTTGTTACAACTTCAGATAAAAGTCGCCAAGCAATCTTTGGGCATCATCGCTGTACGTTCCGGGTTCTACTTCCAGAATCAATGTCTCTTCTGTCGTCTCCTCGTTACGGATGTTGGATGAAAACTCCATGAGCACTCTTTTGGGGGCTTTCCTTGGCGTAGTCTTTATGAATGTTATGCGCGTGGGGTAGAGGCTCTGCTCCATTGCTGCGGCTTTCCATTCGTTCATGATGTCGCATGGAATGACTATTGATATGCGGCCGCCATCTATGAGCAGTTCAGTACATTTTCTGAAAAAATCCTTGCAGTCGAGCGAGTCGCTGTGTCGTGCCAACGTGCGCGATGTGTCATCGCATTTCAGGCTGTTGACAAAATAGGGCGGGTTGCTGACAATGGTGTCGAATTGTGTGTCGCTGTTGTATTCGAGCAAGTCGCAGTTGATGATCTCAATCCTTTCTCCCCATGGCGAGTTGTCGGCATTTATGCGTGCCTGCATTGCAGCTTTGCCATCTATCTCAACACCTGTAATGGCTGCATTGCTGCGTTGTGCCGCCATTATTGCAATGAGGCCTGTTCCGCAACCGATGTCAAGTGTGCGTTTGCTCTCTCCGCAGTCGAACCAACTGCCAAGCAGGCAACCATCGGTGCCCACCTTCATTGCGCAGTCGTTCTGCTCAATGGTAAATTGCTTGAATTTGAAATAGCTGTTCGACATTCTGGATTTTTTCTTTTGTTTAATGAAAAAGAGTGTGCCTGCGCACACTCGTATTTGTGAGCCGAGTTGGGGACTCGAACCCCAGACCTACTCATTACGAATGAGTTGCTCTACCAACTGAGCTAATTCGGCGTTTGTTTATCGTTGGCATTCGCGTGAGAAAGCTGAACCTTTCCCCTTTTACCTTTCCTCTTTAACCTTCCCCCAGCCCTCCTTGTCAATTTTTGGACGAATGAGTTGCTCTACCAACTGAGCTAATTCGGCAATGTTTTAACGTTGGTATTTACGCCAGGTGGCTAAACCTTTCCGTTTTCACCTTTCACCTTTCACCTTCCCCCAGCCCTCCTTATCAATTTTTGGACGAATGAGTTGCTCTACCAACTGAGCTAATTCGGCATTGTTTCTTGCAAAGATATATACAAACGGGCAAAATAATATCAAGCTTGCTTGAATATTTTGCAGCGAGTGCAGAAAATCTTCGATGTTTACCTCAAAGATATATACAATTGGATAAAATAATCAAAAAAACTTGGCATTTTCTCGTTAGTTTGTTGTTATCTTTGTCATTGTGGGGTTTTGAACCTGCAAATGTATAATATTAATGAAATTCATGTATGGAAGTAAAGAAGTATATACAGGAGAACGAGGAACGTTTTCTCAAAGAGTTGGAGTCATTGATTGAGATTCCAAGTATCAGTGCAAAGGCTGAGCATAAGGGCGATATCGCAGCGTGTGCCGAAAGATGGAAGCAACTGCTTCTTGAGGCGGGTGTCGACAAGGCCGAGGTTATGCCCTCTACAGGCAATCCGCTTGTCTATGCCGAGAAGATTGTTGACCCTGCTGCGCCAACAGTGCTCGTATATTCACACTATGACGTGATGCCTGCCGAGCCATTGGAACTGTGGAACAGCGATCCGTTCAAGATGGTTGTCAAGGATGGCCGCATTTGGGCGCGTGGTGCCGATGATGACAAAGGTCAGGCGATGATCCAGGCAAAGGCCTTTGAATATGTTGTCAAGAATGGTTTGCTCAAGCATAATGTAAAATTCATTTTCGAGGGCGAAGAGGAGATTGGTTCTCCAAGCCTCAATGCATTCCTCAAGGAAAACAAGGAACTTTTGAAAGCCGATATCATACTTGTGAGCGATACAAGTATGCTCAGCGCAGAATTGCCTTCGCTGACAACCGGATTGCGCGGACTCGCATATTGGGAAGTAGAGGTTACCGGTCCTAACCGCGACCTGCATTCAGGTCACTTCGGTGGTGCTGTTGCCAACCCCATCAACGTTCTTTGCGAGATGATTGCAAAGATGACCGATGCCGATGGCCGCATTACTATCCCCGGATTCTATGACGATGTTGAGGAGATGTCAAAGGCCGAGCGTGATATGATTGCATCCATTCCTTTTGATGAGGAGAAATACAAGGCTGCAATTGAGGTCAACGATCTGCGTGGCGAGAAAGGTTATTCAACCCTTGAACGCAACAGCTGTCGTCCATCGTTTGATGTCTGTGGTATTTGGGGCGGATATACTGGCGAGGGTAGCAAGACTGTGCTCCCTTCAAAGGCTTATGCCAAGCTCTCTTGCCGCCTTGTTGCGAACCAGGATCACGAGAAGATTTCGCAGCAGTTTGTCGACTATTTCAACTCTATCGCTCCTGCGTGTGTGAAGGTAAAGGTTACTCCAATGCATGGCGGTCAGGGCTACTTGTGCCCAATCACATTGCCTGCATACAAGGCTGCCGAGGCCGGTTTTGAGAAGGCTTTCGGCAAGAAACCTCTCGCTGTTCGCCGTGGCGGAAGCATCCCCATCATCAGCGATTTCGAGAAGATCCTTGGTGTGAAGACAATTCTCATGGGCTTTGGTCTGGAGAGCGATGCAATCCACTCGCCAAACGAGAATTTCAATCTTGATATCTTCCGCAAGGGTATAGAGGCAGTGGTTGAGTTCCACAAGAATTATGTAGGCTGATACTTATACATGCTATAAACGACAACGGGACGGCAATGCCGTCCCGTTGTCGTTTGTTTTGCAATATGCAATATCAATTAGCCTTGCTCTTTGGGATAATCAGGTTCAGGATTACGCCGACAAGTGCTGCCAGACCTATTCCGCCAATTGTCATTCCGCCGAATGCCATCTCGGCACCACCAATGCCAAGGATGAGAATGAGTGATGCAATCACCAGATTGCGTGTCTCGCCCATGTCAACCTTGTTCTTTATCAAGGTGTTGATGCCTACCGATGCAATTGTACCGAAAAGCAACAGCATGATACCGCCAAGGACAGATCCGGGGATAGTCTTGAGCAGTGCGCTCATCTTGCCTATTACTGAAAAGAGGATACCGAAAACGGCTGCTATGCGAAGCACTGCAGGGTCAGATATCTTTGTGAGCGAAACGGCGCCTGTAACCTCGGAATATGTAGTTACCGGAGGACCACCGATGAATGAGGCTGCGGCGCAAGCAAGTCCGTCGCCAAGCATTGTGCGGTGTAATCCGGGGTCTTTTGCGAAATCCTTTCCTGTAACCTCGTTGATGGCATATACGTCGCCAATGTGCTCAATCACGGGGGCTATGGCAACAGGAATCATGAATACTATGGCCTCCCAGCAGAACTCGGGTCTTACGAATTGTGGCAATGCAAACCATGCAGCTTCGGCAACGGGCTGAAAATCTACCAGGCCGAAAATGGTGGCTGCGATGTAACCCACGATAATACCTGCAAAGATGGGGATAAGCTTCAATAATCCTTTTGCAAACAGTGAAACAGCAACGGTGGTTACCAGTGCTGTGATTGCAAGCGGCCAGTTCGCCTTGGCCATGTCAACTCCAGTGCCGGCCAATGACAGACCGATGAGCATGATTACAGGGCCTACAACGATTGGAGGGAACAGGTTTGTTATGAAGTTCACTCCGCGCAGGCGTACCAGTGCGCTCATCAGGCCATATACCGCACCCACAGCCACAAGGCCGCACAATGTGCCTGGCATGCCATAAAGCTCGGTGGCTTTTATGATTGGCGCGATGAATGCGAAACTGCTTCCCAGGAATATGGGAACTTTTCCTTTGGTGACGGCATGGAAGATCAATGTACCCACACCGGCTGTGAAAAGGGCAACTGATGGGTCAAGGCCAACCAGAAGTGGTACCAGTACCGTTGCGCCGAATGCTACAAACAGGAACTGTGCGCCAACAATGGTCTTCTTGAACAGGCCGAGCTCGTTGTTGCTCTTGTTGGTGTTGTTTTCAGGACTGTTTTCCTTTTTCATAGTATTGTTTTAAATGAAGTGAATTGAATGCGAATGTCGCAAAAGTATAAAAATGAATTGAAAAAATAAGGATTTTCGAAAATATATGCTACATTTGCGCTCAAACCATTTTGGAATGGGCGTTTTACGCCTGCAGACATGAGTTTGATTACTAACCATAAATAAAATTACTATGGCTTTACACATTATAGACCACCCGTTGGTGCAGCACAAGTTGAGTATCATGCGCAAAAAGGAGACTTCTACAATGAAGTTCCGTACACTGCTCGATGAGATTTCAATGTTGATGGGTTATGAGATTACCCGTGACATGCCTTTGACCTATGAGGAGATTGAAACTCCGCTTATGTCCATGAATGCTCCTAAGATTGCCGGCAAGAAGGTGGTCATCGTTCCAATTCTCAGAGCCGGTCTTGGAATGGTCGATGGCTTGACCAAGCTTATCCCTTCTGCACGTATCGGCCATATTGGCCTTTATCGTGACGAGGTTACCTGCAAGCCTGTCTTCTATTACTACAAGATGCCCGCAAACAAGGATCGTGCAGTGTTCCTTACCGATCCGATGCTTGCAACAGGTGGCAGTGCGTGCGATGCCATTTCCCGCCTCAAGGCCGATGGATTCAACCACATACGTCTCATGTGTCTGGTGGCATCTCCTCAGGGCGTGAAGGCTGTCGAGGAACAGCACCCCGACGTGGATATCTATGTTGCTTCGGTTGATGATGGCCTCAACGAAAAGAACTACATCCTCCCCGGTCTGGGCGATGCCGGCGACAGAATTTTCGGTACAAAGTAAACGTGAAACCATACGAAGCGGAATGGGCGTTGACCGGCCATTCCGCTTCTTTGTTATTTATTTAATAATTTATAGTATAAAATTGTTCTTCGTGTCATTATTTTTTAGTACCTTCGCGCCGTAAAAATAGAAGGAGATGAAACACGGAGCAATTAAAAATATCGGTTGTGCGGGATGCAAAAAGAGTCCCGTTGCCGTTTTTGCCCCTGTTTGTTTCACTATTGGCATTAATTTTGTGTGATTTTATTATAGTCGTTTCGTTTGAAACGACTTTTTTTGTATATTAGCGGAAATTATTTGAAAGATTATGGAACCACTGTTACATGAATGTGGCGTTGCGATGATTCGCTTGCGTAAACCCTTGAACTATTACCAGGAAAAGTATGGTACATGGGCTTATGGTATGAATAAATTGTTCCTCTTGATGAACAAACAATATAACCGCGGCCAGCAGGGCGCGGGTATTGCCTGTGTAAAGCTCAAGGCTTCTCCGGGCGAGGATTATATGTTCCGTGAAAGAGCAGAGGGCTCTGGCGCTATTTCCGAGGTGTTTGACTTGGCCAACAAGAGCCTTGCTTCACATCCAAAGGAGATGAAGAACAACGCCAACTATGCCTATCGCCATTTTGGCTTTGCCGGTGAGCTCTATATGGGCCACTTGCGCTATTCGGCTACAGGAAAGACCGGTATGCAGTATGTACACCCATTCCTGCGCCGCAACAACTGGAGAGCAAAGAACCTTGCTCTTTGCGGTAACTTCCACATAACCAATGTCGAGGAAGTCTTCCGCGAACTTGTGTCACGCGGTCAGCACCCACGCGTATATGCCGATACATATATCATGCTCGAACTTATGGGACACCGTCTCGACCGTGAAGTAGAGCGCCTGTTCAAGGAGTGCGAGGCCGAAGGCTTCACAGGAATGGATATTACCAATGCAATCGAGGACCGCATGGATGTTGCAAACGTCTTGCGTACATCAACTCCTATACTCGATGGCGGTTATGTATTCTGCGGCGTTACCGGTAGTGGCGAGATGTTTGCAATGCGCGACCCATGGGGCGTGCGTACAGCCTATTGGTATGCAAACGATGAGATATTTACCATGGCAAGTGAGCGTGCTGCCTTGCAGACCGCTATGAACCTGAAGGCCGAGGAGGTCATTGAGCTCAAACCGGGCGAGGCACTCATCGTGAACAAGCGTGGCGAGATACGCAGTGAGCAGATTATCCCACAGAAGGCATTCCTGCCATGTTCATTTGAACGCATCTATTTCAGCCGCGGAAACGACGGCGATATCTATACCGAGCGCAAGAAGCTTGGCGCAAACCTCAAGGAGCAGATTCTCAAGGCTATCAACTATGACCTTGACAACACAGTCTTCTCATTCATCCCCAATACTGCCGAAATGGCATTCTATGGAATGGTTGAGGGTATGCAGGAGCATCTCGACGAGTGGAAGATCAGAGAAATAAACTCGGGCAAGCAGTTTACCCCCGAGGAGCTCAATGCCATTGTCACAAAGAAGGTTCGCCAGGAGAAGGTTGCCAACAAGGATATCAAGATGCGTACGTTCATCTCGACAACCGACAAACGCAACGACCTTGCATCATACGTTTATGACATTACTTATGGAACTGTAAGGCCAAAGGTTGACAACCTTGTCGTTATTGATGACAGTATCGTGCGCGGTACAACCTTGAAGCAGAACATCCTCAACATCCTCGATCGTCTTGAGCCCAAGAAGATTGTGGTTGTTTCATCAAGCCCACAGATCCGTTACCCCGACTATTACGGTATCGACATGGAGAAGTTCGACCACTTCGTGGCTTTCAAGGCTGCTCTTGAACTGCTCTATGAGAACGGCAAGCGCTCACTCATTGACGAGACATACAGAGCTTGTCTTGAGGAACTCCGTAAGCCCGATGCCGAGCAGGTCAACTGCACACGCGCCATCTATCAGCCGTTTACAGCCGATGAGATTTCCCGCAAGATTGCCGATATGTTGAAACCCGTTGACCTCAACGCCGACCTGGAGCTCGTGTTCCAGAGCCTCACCGGCCTGCACGATGCTTGCCCCAACCACCTTGGCGACTGGTACTTCAGCGGTATCTATCCAACCCCCGGCGGTAACCGTCTTGTAAACGAGGCGTTTGTTTATCACTACGAGAAGTATTTATATAAATAATAGGTAAAATAATATAATATGGCTATGAAAGAGAAATTGAAAAAGGTGTTATTGCTTGGTTCAGGTGCATTGCGCATTGGCCAGGCCGGAGAGTTCGACTACTCGGGTTCACAAGCTTTGAAGGCACTCCGCGAGGAGGGTATCCAGTCAGTGTTGATCAACCCTAACGTAGCAACAATCCAGACATCGGAGGGTATTGCCGACAAGGTATACTTCCTTCCTGTTGACATACACAATGTAGAGGAGATTATCAAGAAGGAGCGCCCCGACGGTATTCTGCTCGCATTCGGTGGACAGACTGCTCTCAACTGCGGTACCGAGCTCTATCAGAAGGGTATTCTTGAGAAGTATGGTGTAAAGGTACTCGGTACATCAGTCGAGGCCATCATGTACACCGAGGACCGTGACCTCTTCGTCAAGAAGCTCGATGAGATTCCAATGAAGACTCCTGTGAGCCAGGCTGTAGAGACAATGGAAGATGCTCTTGCTGCTGCACACCGCATCGGTTTCCCTGTAATGGTCCGTTCAGCATACGCACTCGGTGGTTTGGGTAGCGGTATCTGCAAGGACGAGGAGAGCTTCAAGGAGCTTGCCGAGAGTGCATTTACCTTCTCTAACCAGATTCTTGTTGAGGAGTCACTCAAGGGTTGGAAGGAGATTGAGTTCGAGGTTATCCGCGACGCCAACGACCACTGCTTCACTGTAGCAAGCATGGAGAACTTCGACCCACTCGGCATCCACACCGGTGAGTCAATCGTTGTTGCTCCAACATGCTCACTCACACCAGAGCAGGTCAAGTTCATGCAGGAGATCTCAGTGAAGGCTATCCGTCACTTGGGTATCGTCGGTGAGTGTAACATCCAGTACGCATTCAATGCCGAGACAAACGACTACCGCGTAATCGAGGTTAACGCACGTCTCAGCCGCTCATCAGCTCTCGCATCAAAGGCAACAGGTTATCCTCTCGCATTTGTGGCAGCAAAGATCGCTCTTGGCTACACACTCGACGAGATTGGCGAGATGGGCACACCAAACAGCGCATACAAGGCACCAGACCTTGACTACCTCATCTGTAAGATCCCACGTTGGGACTTGACAAAGTTCGCCGGCGTATCACGTCAGATCGGTTCAAGCATGAAGTCAGTAGGTGAGATCATGTCAATCGGTCGCAGCTTCGAGGAGGTAATCCAGAAGGGCTTGCGTATGATTGGTCAGGGTATGCACGGTTTCGTAGGTAACGAGCACACACACTTCGACAACCTCGACGAGGAGCTTGCAAACCCAACAGATATGCGCGTGTTCTCTATCGCATCGGCTCTTGAGGAGGGCTACACAGTAGAGCGCATCAGCGAACTTACAAAGATTGATCCATGGTTCTTGGGTAAGCTCAAGAATATCGTAGACTATAAGCACGTTCTCGAGGGCTACAACACACTCGAGGAGTTGCCAGCCGACGTACTCCGCAAGGCTAAGGAACTCGGTTTCTCTGACTTCCAGATCTCACGCTTCGTTCTCAAGGAGCAGAAGAACATGGAGGCAGGTAACCTTGCAGTCCGTGCACGCCGTAAGGAACTCGGCATTCTCCCGGCCGTTAAGCGCATCAACACTGTAGCATCGGAGCACCCCGAGTTGACAAACTACCTCTACATGACCTATGGCACAACAGGTTACGATGTCAACTACTACAAGACCGACAAGTCAGTCGTTGTCCTTGGTTCAGGTGCATACCGCATCGGTTCATCGGTTGAGTTCGACTGGTGTTCAGTGAACGCAGTGCAGACAGCACGCAAGCTCGGCTACAAGTCAATCATGATCAACTACAACCCCGAGACCGTATCTACCGACTACGACATGTGCGACCGTCTCTACTTCGACGAGCTCTCATTCGAGCGCGTACTCGATGTTATCGACCTTGAGCAGCCGGGTGGTGTAATCGTTTCAGTGGGTGGCCAGATTCCTAACAACCTCGCGATGAAGCTTCATCGTCAGGCAGTGCCCATCCTGGGTACATCTCCACTCTCAATCGACCGTGCCGAGAACCGTCACAAGTTCTCAGCTATGCTCGACCAGCTTGGCATCGACCAGCCCGCATGGAAGGAGCTCACAAGCCTCGAGGACATGAAGGAGTTCGTTGACAAGGTTGGCTATCCTGTGCTTGTGCGTCCATCATACGTGCTTTCAGGTGCCGCAATGAACGTCTGCTACAACGAGGAGGAGTTGCAGGAGTTCCTGAAGATGGCAGCCGAGGTGTCAAAGGAGTTCCCTGTTGTCGTTTCACAGTTCATGAGCGATACCAAGGAGATTGAGTTCGACGCTGTGGCACAGAACGGTGAGGTAGTGGAGTATGCAATCTCTGAGCACGTTGAGTTTGCCGGTGTACACTCTGGCGACGCAACACTCGTGTTCCCTGCACAGAAGATCTACTTTGAGACAGCACGCCGCATCAAGAAGATCAGCCGTCGCATTGCCAAGGAGTTGAACATCTCAGGTCCTTTCAACATGCAGTTCCTTGCAAAGAACAATGAGGTAAAGGTAATCGAGTGTAACCTGCGTGCATCACGCTCGTTCCCATTCGTTTCAAAGGTGTTGCGCCGCAACTTCATTGAGACAGCTACACGCATCATGCTCGATGCACCATACAGCAAGCCCGACAAGTCTGCATTCGATATCGACCACATCGGTGTCAAGGCATCACAGTTCTCATTCAGCCGCTTGCACCAGGCCGACCCAGTATTGGGCGTTGATATGTCATCAACCGGTGAGGTAGGTTGCATTGGCGACGACTTTGAGGAGGCATTGCTCAACGCTATGATTGCCGTTGGTTACAGCGTGCCCAAGAAGAACGTGATGGTATCATCAGGTGCTGCCAAGTCAAAGGTAGACTTGCTTGAGCCCGCAGCTCTCCTTGCACAGAAGGGCTACAACATCTACGCTACATCAGGCACAGCCAAGTTCCTCAACGAGCATGGCATCGCAACAACACCTGTAATGTGGCCCGATGAGGATCCTACAGCCGAGAACAACGTAATGCAGATGATTGCCGACCACCGTTTCGACCTCATCATCAACATTCCAAAGAACCACACAAAGCGCGAGCTTACAAACGGTTACAGAATACGTCGTGCGGCTATCGACCACAACATTCCACTCATTACCAACGCCCGCCTTGCAAGCGCGTTCATCCGCTCATTCTGCAAGATCGACGTGGCTTCAATGCCTGTCAAGAGCTGGGACGAGTTCAAGTAATTGAAGAGAATCATATAACGCAACACAGCACCGCGCTTGCGGTGCTGTGTTGCGTTATGTTATCTCGAGCGAGCGTAGTGACGAGAGAACTCTATTTCATTCTTATACGTATTCGCCATTATCTATACTCATACCCCTTAATCATTAATCCCATGTTTACTGGTATCTTCTCTGGGGTGTCGGTAGCGCCGTTTCTTATGTAGCTGCTTTTAAGGTATAGCGGGAACTGTATTTTGCCGTCTTTGGTGGTCTGCTTTTTCCCATCCACGAATTTCAAAGCTACATAGTATCGGCCGGGGAAAAGGGATATGCTTTCGTTTGCAGTTATGACGTGTTCACTCTTTTTGTCACTTATTGGAATATCCACGTAGACAGGGTGGTGCATCACGTTTATAAAACTGCTTTCGGTTTCATCAATTGAATATATGTTCACGCTTAACCTGGCGTTCTCTACGCTGTTCCGTATTGTGCTGAAGACAAATTCTTCTACCTCAAAAGCGTGCTTCACGTCAATTATTGAGCCTATTTCATATCCTGTCTTCTCTGCGGTCCACGCTGTGACAGCGCCGGCAAATCTCATGCCCCTGCCGGCAAGTTTTGCCTTCTTCCTTTTTCCATTATATACCGTGAGTTCCTGCAATTCCCTTGGCTGCATTGTGACAATGAGTGCTTCTCCATTGTTCCTGTAGAGTGCAGCCGGGAGCTTTACATCGCCATATGATACGTGGCTTACAGCAATGGTGTCGTTGCAACCTTGCGGGAGTGTAAGTTCAAACTCTCCGTCAATGCCCGAGAGGGTGCCGTTCTTTGTTCCCGGAATGCCAATGGTGGCATATTCCACAGCCGTGCCTTCTTCGGTAAGGATTCTGCCTTTTATTGTAACTTCCTGCGCGGTGGTGGATGTGGCTGCCAATAACGACATGGCAAACAGTAATTTTTTCATGGAAACGGTGTTTTTATTCCTTGTACTCCAGAATATCTCCCGGTTGGCAGTCGAGTGCCTTGCATATGGCTTCGAGAGTGCTGAAACGCACGGCCTTTGCCTTTCCTGTCTTCAGGATAGAGAGGTTGGCCTGTGTAATTCCAATCTTTTCGGCCAGTTCGCCCGATGTCATCTTGCGCTTTGCAAGCATAACGTCAACATTTACTATTATAGACATGGTTGTGTGGGTTTAGATGGTGAGATCCTGCTCATTCTTCAACTTGACGGCGATGTCAAAGAGTTTGCCGAAGAATACGATGAATATACCGAAAATCATATAGTACATCATTACGGTGTCGTTGGGAATCATTGGGGTGGTTGCCCAGAGTTCGCTCTGCAACAAGGTACTGACGATGATGGTTGCTCCAACGCCATATATGCAGAATGAGTTCCTGCTGTAGAATACCCTACGCTTTGATACATTGTAAAGTATGACGGCAATGAATATTCCGCACGCCAATAGGGTCAATATATTTATGCACTGTGGCAAATGGGCATTTATAGGTAGTCCATTGCTGTAATCGGATATCATAAGCTCTACCGTTTCGACGGCTTTTGCCACGGCACATATCATTGCGACTACAGCTACAATTGCCAGGCTGTGGAACCCGGGTCTTTCGTCCTTTGCGCTTTTCATCTCCTCCTCTTTCTCCGCCTCGTGGTTTGCCTCTTCAAAATCCTTGCTATATCGGCTTCTTTCAATAATTTTCTGGAACAGTATAAGGCCTCCTGTGTATACGAATCCCAAGCATAGGTACAACAGGACTGCAGGCCAATCGGTCTTTATACGTAGGCAAATGACTATTGCAAAAAGAACTACAGCCCAGATGGTTGTAAAGGCATTGATAATCCTTGTAATCTTCTTTGTTGAGGGTTTCTTCTCGTTCATGGTTTCCATTATATTTGATGGTTGTGTAATTTTTTTGCTGTTGGGGCGGGTGACCGTCCTTTTATAAATATGCTCAGATGGTGAGGTTGTTCTCCTCGCTCACTTTCACCGCAATGTTATATATGATTGCGAAGACAACAAGCAATGCGGTGTATATCCATGTGTCGCCATTGATGACAAACGAAGCTGTGTTTCCGTCGAAAAGCAACGAGGTTGATACATTGTCACTGCAGTTCTCGCCAATGAAATAGCAGGCGGCTATGGCATACATTATTTTTGTGTTGATACTTGGGAAAAGCACTCCGTTTTTGATTGCCCCAAGCTGCTTGGCAAGGAATACCATGATGAGCGCGTAAAATGATGTCTTGAACAACAGGCGCCCAATGAATATTACCATTTGCATCGGGTACAAGTCCTCGTGCCACTGGATGCAACCCTCGCCACTCTGCGTGCTGATGAAATAGCTCTGTGCGATTATCCATACGATGCTTGCTGCGCACAGCAATGATGCGAAGATTGTCACTCCCATCATTTTCTTGTAACTTTTTGTTTTCATAAATCAATAGGTCTTTAGGTGTTAATTAAAATTGCCGGCAGTGCAAATGTAATACCGTTTTATCGAAAAACAATAAATATTTAAAGAAAAACGATGTGTTTAATATTGTTTAACAATAAAGAGTGAGCAAGGGGCGGGAGCCGTGGGGTTGAAGGATAGATATATTTTTACTATCTTCGCGTAAAATCTAAAACTATATTGAAATGACAGACATTCCAAAATGCCCCAAGTGTAATAGTGAATACACATATTTCGATGGTATGCTCTATGTGTGCCCCGATTGTGCCCATGAGTTCAGTGCCGAAGATACAGTTGAAGAGACCCCCGATGTGGCGCGTGACAGCAACGGTGCCGAGTTGTTCGACGGCGATGCAGTGACCGTAATCAAGGACCTTAAGGTGAAGGGCTCTTCAATGGTAATAAAGCGCGGAACAAAGGTAAAGAGCATTCGTCTTACCGAGAACCCTGAGGAGGTTGACTGCAAGATTGACGGCAGCAGCATTGTACTGAAGACCTGTTTCCTCAAGAAGTAAGACTCTGCAATCAACTTGCTAGGTTGATGGAAAAGGATACAGACTCATTAATTAATAAGGTAAAGGAGTTCTCAATCAATGGTTGGGCGCTTGGCGTGTGCCATGGTATCTCGCATTGGGAGCGGGTGGAACGCAACGGCCTGCTGTTGGCTACCGACGAGGTGAACAGGACTGTTGTTCGCCTCTTTGCCTACTTGCACGACAAGTGGCGCGTTGACAATTGGGAGGATCTTGAGCACGGCAAGCGTGCTGCCGAGAACCTGCCGGCACTGCGCAGCACATTGCTTGAATGTCTCACGGATGATGAGTTCGAGTTGCTACGCACGGCGTGCGAATTGCACACTGTGTGCCACAGCACCGGTAACCAAACAATCGATGCTTGCTTTGATGCCGACAGGCTGGACCTTATGCGTGTGGGTATAATCCCAGACCCTGATAGAATGGCTACCGAACGTGGCAGATACTATGCCGCTAACATGGAGCAGTTCTATGCCGTCACCGGTATGAAGGAGGATGATTACTATTTCTTTGACGAGGAGTAATACTAAACGATATGAGAATATAAATAGGACATAAGGCTGTAGATTTGGCCTTATGTCCTATTATTGTTAAAGTAAACTAAATATAACATATTGGCCTTGAAAAGGTATTGACAACCCTTGTTTGTGATTGTATATTTGTGTGAAACGAAGAAGAATCTTAAAATCAAGTAACAAACACAACAAATGAAAGTGTTAAAACTCGGTTATGCAGCAATTGTTTTTACGCTTCTCTTTACCATTTTTACAAGTTGTAGTGAGGACAAGAAACAAACTTTTTACTTTACCCTGGATGTTTTGGGGTTGTTAAGGGTAAAAGAGCCAATGATTGATATCCCACTTGGAAAACAAGAAGCAGGTAAGGTGTTCTCATTTGCAGACTACTGCGAAGAGGAATATGACAGCATCTTTTTGGTGTATTCATATTTCAATATAGAAAGAGAAGATTTTCTCAATTTGAAAATGTCGAATAGATTAAGAAGAAAATGCGATAACAACACCAATTTTGATTCATTCAATACACTACTTTTTGTACGCGACGGCACCGTTAAAGCCTATTCTAGAATAGAATGCATTGATGCCGATTTTGATTGTAGAGAGGTAGAAGAGCATTATGTTTTCCCTTTTAAACAAAAGTTTGCATTAGACACAGAAAGGCTTATTCGTTTATACGGGGAATAGTGTTTTGCCATGTTTTAGCACAAAACAGATTAATAGAATGACAACTATAATATGAAACGTATCTTTTTAACAGTACTCTTGTTTAATTTGTTGCTTACTACAACTGTAGCGCAAAACTTTCCTGTTGATACGGCAAAACTCAACAATGCGTATGCCGCACTTGTAAAAGAACTGCAGAATGTACGCAGGCAAAAAGACTTCTTTAGTGCATTTCCAAGTTGTTGGAATGATTTTTATTCCACATACAGATATTGCGATAAAGATGGTTACGATTTGTCAATGTACAATCATGCATATGATCACATACAGGCTCTTGGCATTTGCACTGCGATAAATGACACTGTATTTTGCAATAGACTAATAGCATTGTCTGTTGGGGCATCACTTGATGCGGATGCTCCAAACCATCTGCAAACGTTACTGCACAATACAATGCAAGAGAAAAATGATGTATTTTTATATCGCTTGTCAAAAATTGAGAAAGGACATCAGATGCAGTTTTGGCAATTTTATTGGTCAAGCATAACAGATAGTCAAGATGCGAGAGAAGAATACGTAGAATTATACAACAGAAATAAGGCTGAATACCCGGATATGATGAATATAATGTCCTTTGCTTTTGATTTCTTTAACAATGGGGTTGTTTATATTTCGCATTTTGAAAATAGTGATAATGGTGTTGAAAGTTCGGAATGATATACTGATAATGGGGATGTGAATATAAATGTTCTTGCAATTGTAAATGTATACAGTCAATGATGTCTTCTTTATTTAACAAAAAATAATCACCATTTTTCTTTGAAAATGTGAAAGCTTGTTATCTTTGCGAGGTATATAAATCTTAACGCGTATGAATTTATTCAAGACTTTGGCTTGTGGCTTGTCGTTGGTGGCGGCTGTGGCGTGTGGTGGTGATAATGACTGCAAAAAAGAGTGTAATGGTGGCGACTGCGCTACAAAGTGTACAAAAAATGAGTGTATGGAAAAGAGTGAATGCAAAAAGAATGCGGCTATTGAGAACATCATGTCACGCCGCAGTATAAGGAACTATAAGCAGCAGGCTGTGCCTCGCGAGGTGTTGAACCAGATTATGGAGTGTGGCGTGAATGCACCCAATGCATTGAATCGCCAGTCGTGGGAGGTGCGCATTGTTGACAATCCAGAGTTACAGGCGCAGATTAAGGAGGCTATGATGGCTACAGGCAACGAGCGTGCTGCAGGCTGTTTCTACAATGCTCCGGTGTGGGTGTTCATTGCCCAGGACAGCGCTTTCCCGTTTGCTGCGTATGACTGTGGATTGATGGCCGAGAACATGATGCTTGCTGCCAATGCAATGGGTGTTGGCTCGGTGTGCCTTGGTAGCCCTGTGTTCATGATCAAGGAGAGCCCAATGAAGGATGCTGTGCTTGAGAAACTCGGCTTCAGTGAGGGCTATGAGCTTTGCCTGTGTATCTCAATGGGTTATCCCGAGGGTGAGACGCCCGAGGCGAAGCCAAGGGATCTTAACAAGGTGAAGTTTGTTGATTGAGAAACTTTGTGTGTGAGATAACGAGAATAGGATAGCTTGTGGCTATCCTATTCTTGTTTTATACAGGAGCGGGTTGGTGCTCTACCATCACGGCGCGTTCGCCGTTGAAGATGTGGAGCCGCAATTCTTCCATGATGTAGCGTATGGCAAGCTGGGCTTTCACGGAGTTGCCTGCCTTGTCAATTGGCGGCGCGAATGCGGCTATACCAAAGATACCGGGAAGTACACCTATGATACCGCCGCCCACGCCTGATTTGGCAGGTATGCCTGTCCTGAACATCCAGTCGCCTGTGTATTCATACATTCCCACACTGGCAATCATGGATGTTATCTTCTCGCTGAGTGCAGCAGGGAAGACTCTCCTTTTTGTCACAGGGTTATATCCGCCGAAAGCAATGGTCGCTGCCATGGTAGAGAGTTGTGTGGCTGTCACGCCCAGTGAGCATTGGCGAGTGTACAGGTCGAGCGACATTTCGGGGTCGTCATATATGCGGTCGTAACCCTTAAGCAGCCACGCGATGGCGCGGTTGTTGTGGTTGCTTACGCTCTCGGACTTGTAGAGCTCGTTTATCAGCTGTGGTTCACTGCCACACAGCTCGGTAATATTCTGCACCATTGTCTCCCACTTCCCGCGGCTGTTTCCAACCGGGCAAACCATACTCACGGCAGATATAGCCCCTGCATTTACCAAAGGGGTAGAAGGGTGCTCGTTCTCGAGCAGTATCGCCAGTATGGAATTGAATGGCATTCCGGTTGCGTCTGCACCAATCATGTCGATGATTGTTTCGGGTCCGTACTCCTTGAGCACCAGCAGTGCTGTTGCCACCTTGGATATTGACTCAATGCCGAACCGATAGTTACAGTCACCCACTGTGAGTACCTCGCCATCCTTCAGGCAAATTGATATGCCGAAAAGGTCTTTGTCTACATTGGCAAGATATGGTATGTAATCGGCATTCTTGCCGCTGGTGTTTCCTTTGAAACGCCTGTATGCCTCATAGAGGGCTGCCTTCAGTTCCTCGCGTGTTATCCTTCTATCCCTGTCCATAAAATTTTCTTGTTATTGTTTTTTTTGTTGTAATTGCCTGTTGTGCGAATTGTCATACTGAGCGTAGCGAAGTATCTTTTTTGAGACACATAGATCCTTCACATACGTTCAGGATGACAAACATTTCGTTTTTACCTTTAACCACACTTCGTGTGCTTGAACCTCGACTGCGCTCGTTGCAAGAACTCAAGCGAGCTTGGTTCTAACTCGCTTGCACGAGCTTTCACCTTTAACCTTTTACCTTTAACCTTTACCGGTGTGGGTGTATACCGTTCCCTTGACCTTGATGTTGCTCTCGATGCTCAGGCGCGACGGTGTGGGGTACTGCAGTTTCTCAAGTTCGGCTACTGCTGCCTCAATGTCGCCAAGCAACTGGTCGGCCATGTCGCGGCTGAATCCCTGGCGCACCACAATGCGCATCACGATGGTTGTCTCAAGTGTCTTTGGCAATGTGTAGGCCGGTACCATCCAACCGTTCTGGCGCAGTTTGTCCTGCAAGTCGTACAGCGTCCACTTGGCCTGCTTTGCATGCTCCTTCTTCATCTCCCAGATGAAGAGCGGGTTGCACACCTCGGTGCTGTAGTTCTGGAATGGCTTCATCTTGCCAATGGCGCTATGCAGGTACTTTGCCACCTCCATTGAGTTGCTCTGTATGTCCTTGTAACCCTCGAAACCAAGACGTATGAACTGGTAGTACTGTCCAAGGATCTGTGCTGCAGGGCGCGAGAAGTTAAGGCCCACCTGTGTGACATCGGCACCAAGATAGTTGACACTGAACGACATGCTGTCGGGGAGGAACTTCTTGTCTTTCCAAATAACCCAACCCAAGCCGGGGTATACAAGACCGTATTTGTGGCCGCTGGTGCTGATGGAGAGAACCCATTTCAGGCGGAAATCCCACTCAAGTCCGGGGTTGATGAAAGGCATAATGAAACCGCCCGATGCTGCATCCACGTGGATGGGGATGTCGTAGCCTGTCTTCTTGTTGTACTCCTCGAGTGCATCGTTGAGGGCCTTGACATCGTCGTTGAGTCCGGTCCATGTCACGCCCATGATGGGGACAACGCAGATGGTGTTCTCGTCGCACATGGCAATGGCGTCCTTGGGGTCGAGGGTGAGTTTCTCGCTGCTGAGGGGTACGGTGCGCATCTCAATCTGCCACAGCTGCGCGAACTTTTCCCATACCACCTGGTATGCTGCCGAGATTACAAAGTTTGGCTTGTCGCATGGCTTGCCCTGGGCTGTGCGGCGCTTTTTCCATCGCTGCCACGCCGCCACGCCACCAAGCATGCAGGCTTCGCTCGAACCTATGCCCAATGCTCCGGCTTTCCATTTGGCCTGCTCGGGGCTGTTCCACAGGTTGGCGATGATGTTGATGCACTTGGCACACATCACTGCTACACGCGGATATTCGGTCTCGTCGATGTAGTTGATGTCAATGGCATCGTTCATCAGCTTGGTGGCGTAAGGATCCATGTATGTTGTCACAAACGTCGCCATGTTCAAGCGTGGTTGAGTCTGTGCGATTGTCTCGTCCTTTACCATACGGTAGGCAATCTCAGGGGTGGTGGGATGCTGCGGTATTTTGTCGCATGGTGCACTCTTGAGCATCTCCTCCGAACCGAATACCGATGTGGTCACTGTTGTCTTGCAATTTTCCTGTTTCATCATTCTTCAATATTTAATGGGGTTTATAAAAAGGTAATGTAAAAATGGAACATTGCACTCTGTGATAGGGTTCACTCTTTTGTATTTTTTATGACATGACCATTCTCGTGTATTCCTTATATATGGAGTTTGTTGGTGTGTGTAATTTTTACACAATTTGAGATATTGTTGTAAAGGCTGTACTTTATCTGGTCAATCAGGTTGCTTATTTTTGATGTATGGTGTTTTTTTACCATGGAATTTTGCCTTTGTCTCATTTTTGAATGATTTAATACACTGTTGAAATGCTTTAAAAGTCTAATTTTAGGCCTATTTTTTTTTTCTGAATTTTGGTTTGATTTTGAACAAAGATTGTTTATATTTGAAAACCACGCCTCTTGAAAAGAGGGGGTTTGTAATGTTTATAGATTAAAAATAACAATATTATGTCAAGATTTTTCTCAACTCTTTTGGCTTTGGTGTCATTGACTATGCTGAATGTATCATGCAACAATGACGATTTCAATGAAGTGTTGCCGGATGATGGCGCAGTAGAGGTGTCATTTGTACTTGATGTTGAAGCAGTGCATTCAACCCGTGCAATCAGTGATGGAACAGGTGCTACACAGTTGATGTATGCTGTATTTGATGAGAATGATCAGGTTGTCATCCCAAAGGCTGTGAAAGACAAGGTTTCGTCATTGCTGACTGCAAATGGTTACACCATGTCTATCTCCTTGCCCAAAGGTAATGTGTACCGTGTGGTATTCTGGGCGCAGAATCCTGAATGCCAGGCATATGATGTGGCTGATGACATGAATGTTACCATTGATTACACCGGTATCAACAACGATGAGTCACGCGATGCCTTCTTTGCTTATACAGAGCAGTTCAAGGTCGATCATAATACATCGGTATCCGTTGTGCTCAGACGTCCGTTTGCACAGGTTAACGTAGGTGCTTATCCATATGATATGGAACACGCGCATGAAGCGGGTGTTGACATAGCAATGTCAAGCGCCATCATCAAGTGTGTGCCAAATTCAATCAACTTGCTCGATGGTACAACTGATGGTGAGGTTGACGTTACCTATACACTCTCAGCAAGACCTGCCGAGAATCTTCTTGTAGACGTTGATGAGAATGGTGTTGCCGAGGTATATGAGTATCTTTCAATGTCTTATCTGCTTGCAACACCAGAGGGTTCAGTGCATGAGATGGCATTCGGCTTCACAAATGAGGATGAGACAAAACAGATTGAGTTCAATGATGGACTTGAGACAGTTCCCGTCAAGCGTAATTGGCGTACAAACATCGTTGGACAGGTGCTCACAGGCAATGTCTCTTTCAATATCAAGATTGATCCTACATACGAGGGCGAGACAATCAATTCAGCAGGTCTTTACTACAATTTCAGCGAGGATACTGAAATTGTGGACAAGGTGTTTGCTTTCAATACATACGAGGCTGCGACCTTTACATCGGAGAATAACAACCTGTTGACTTTTGAGAATGTTGAGTTCTCGGGCAAGGTACAGTATATCGCGTTCGGTGAGTATAAGAAAAACGAGAAGGGTGTCGTTGTGGTTCCATTTACCAATGTCCTTACAAACGTTGTTGCAAAGGATATGGTGGTAACTCATTCAAAAGGTATCGTGAACGTGGAGTCTGTTGACTACATGGCGCCGCTGATATTCTTGCGTGGCGAGTCAACATTGAACAATTGTGAATTTACAGGTGCAACATGTATTGCTGAAACATACACCGACTATTGGGGCGATGACCACGAGGTAATGGTATATGATTGTGGTGTGCCTAATGAATGTAATGCGGTTTTCAATGACTGTACTATAGGTACAATGTATGCATGGAGCCACTCGCAGGTTACATTAAACAATACAAATGTGGAATATTTGAGATGCAGTACTCACAACCAGTCTGATGCCAAGGCTCACCTGACTATCAATGCAGGCTGTACGGTCGAGACTATTGTCGTGACAAGTTCAAGTACTGCCCAGAGATATAAGGATTCTGAGGGTAATACACATTGGACTGCTACTCCATGGGCTCCACGCCTTACCATAAAGGCCGGTGCGACAGTCAAGGTCTTGGATATGAATGGCCGTAGCAGATATGACAAGAATGGAAACCTTGACCTTGTAATTGAAGATGGTGCTATCGTCGAGTCTATCATAAACGAAGCTGAATAAGATAAAGAATACTCTGTCTCTGAAATTTTCATACTAGTGCAGGATATATTCTGATGAAAAGGGGTGTTTTCGATATTTTACTGACTGTTGTCATTGCTCTTGTCTCGGTATCATGTACTGAGAGGGACATTGTGCCTTCTTCAGCAGTACGTGAGGTTGAGTTGGCTTTTGTGCTCGAGACTGATGACAATGGGGCAACGCGTGCAATCAGTGACGGAAACAGCGTCGATGAATTGGTGTACACCATTTTTGCCAATGACGGTACCATTGTGGTAAAGAATGCGGTGAAAAAGAATGTTGCGGCACTGATGAATGGCGGTATACTCAAAATGAATATATCGTTGGTTGAAGGACAGAGCTATAGAGCGTTCTTCTGGGCGCATAACAGCCAATGTGATGCCTACACCATTACAGAGGATATGAAATTGGTCGTAGACTACAATGGAGCCGGAAACGACGACAAACGTGATGCTTTTTACGGATTGTCCGAGAGTTTTGTGGTGGATGGTAACGTGAAGAGCGTTGTTCTTAGACGCCCATTTGCCCAGGTCAATGCAGTTGCATATCCTTTTGATTGGGAGTTCGTGAAGGATTTTTATGGGTTCGATGTGGTAAAGTCATGCGCTGTTATACGCGACGTGCCAAATACAATGGACTTGTTTACCGGTGAGGTGTCCGGTTCGGTTGACGCATCATTTGCTGCGTCCGAAATTCCAACCGAGAGATATTATACCGATTTGGATGGCAATGGTACCGATGAGGAGTATGTTTACTTGTCAATGTCCTATGTCCTTGCCGGGGGTGAACCAACAAGCCATAAAGCCGATTTCTTCTTTATTGATGGAAATGGCCAGACTGTAATGTACGAGAACGAGACAAATAGTATCGTTGAAATCGAGAGAAACAACCGTACGGATGTCGTAGGACAGGTAATTTCGAACTATGGCGAATTGAATTTGCGTGAGTATACAGCTGCAAATAGTGTCTACCACAATATTGCTGCCGATACAGTGATAGAGAACAGGATATACAACATGTCGGGGCATGGTGCATTGCAGTTCGCAAGCGAAAGCGGACAGCAGATGACGTTGAACAATGTGTTCATTACCGGTAATATATGGACAATTGAGTTGGGAGAGTATCGTGGCTCGTCGTATGTCAACTATAACAACGAACTGAACAATGTGGTGTATAAGGATTTGTGTGCCTCTTCCTCAATAGAGTGTCATGAATGGTTCTTCTCACCGGCTTGTATTGCATATGGCAATACTACATTCAACAATTGTGTGATGACGGGAGCAACATCGGTCAATGATTCGGTTGTGGACAAGCATGGAGTGACACACAGACTGATACCTGTTGACATGGGAGTACGCAATGAATCGGATGCTGTGATAAACGGCGGTATTTTTGGAACTCTCTTTGCCTGGACACATGCTGTGGTAAATATTTATGGTGCTGTTATTGATACTCTATATTGCGGTACATGTGATTCTACCAAACATTCATGGATGACAATAGGCAAGGGTACGGTTATAGACAAAGTGATATGCTGTGAGCCACGTTGTCCGTATGGAACAAAAGAATATTCTACGACTATGACAATTGAGAGTGGTGCTAAAGTGGGCTCTTTGCAGCTTGTCTCAACCGATGTGGAATTCCTGATAATAGAGGATGGTGCATCAGTGGGTACCATAACTTGTGAAGGTGTAGAATATACCTATGAGGAACTGAGGAGTGCAATGGGACTATAAAGCAGGATTATGATGGTAAATGACAGGACATACATACTGTTTCGCAATATGCCGGGTAAGTTTGCAGCTACCTCGCATGGCATGATGCGTGGCATTTCCATGTTGCTGCTATGCTTGTTGTTTGCCAATGCTGACATGATGGCTGTGGAACCTATCGACAGTCCCGATAACGAATATTCAATATCAAGACAGGATTACACTCGCGAGGAGATGCATATACGCTTTGTCGTTGCAAAGAACAGGATTGAGCGTGATTACATGAACAACGCCCATGTTCTTGACAGTATTGTCAGATGGGTAGACAAGGTTTCCAACGATGAAATGGTGGAAATTGTGAGTGTGGAGTTCTGTGGAGCCGTTTCTCCCGAGGGAAGTGTGCGCTTTAACCGTTGGTTGAGTAATGCCCGTTTGACAGCACTTGAGAATTATGTGCGCCAACGCATTGACATTCCCGAGGAAAAAATTATAAGAAGTGACCATTACATCGCTTGGAATGAGCTCGATTCCATGGTTACGAATTCTGATATGCCTAACAAAGAGGATATTCTACGCATTGTCAGGAGCGAGAACCGTTCTACCGGCGAGCAGCTTGACAGCCGTATTGGAGAACTTAAAAGGCTAGACAATGGCAAGACTTGGCGCATACTGCTCAACACTTTCTTCCTTGAGATGCGTAACGCATATATGGTTATAACAGCGAAGAAAAGCGAACTTGCCATTATGCGCGAGAACTTGTTCGAAAAGGAAATAGCGTTGGACTATCAGCCTGTTGAGGAACCAAAAGCAATGCTTTCACCGATAAAGACGCTGCTCGACTGCTCTGCGCCACACTACATGTATGTGAAGACAAACCTCGTCGGATTGGCATTGTTGAATGCAAACATTGGTGTAGAGTTTGACCTTGGCAAGTATTTATCGTTGAGCATTCCGGTGTCTTATTCAGCGCTTGATTATTTCAAGTCGACAATCAAGTTCAGGAACTTCTCGCTTCAGCCCGAATTGCGTTACTGGCCAATGACAAACTACAAGGGATTGTTCGTTGGCGCACACATGGGCTTTGCATACTATAACTTTGCATTTGATGGTGACTGGAGGTACCAGGATCATCAGGGTAAGACTCCTACACTTGGTGGAGGTCTTTCTGTGGGTTATCGCATGCCAATCAGTGTTGATGGCAATTGGAATATGGAATTCGCTTTGGGTGCCGGTGTGTATCCTCTGCATTACGATGTGTTCCATAATGTGAAGAATGTTTCCGAGGGCGAATTGTACGATACAAGAAAGAAGACATATGTAGGCCTTGACAATATATATATAGGTGTGTCATACCGAATTCCTACTGTCAAGGGCCGCGCAAAGAGTTTGAGTGTCATAATTGATGCTTTAGATTAACAAGTGAAAATCTATTGTAATGAAGGGCTTACGCTACATATCAATGTTTGTCGGTGTGCTTTGCGGCATGCTGTCTGCATCGTGTGATGTCCATGAGTTCCCCAATCCGGTAGAGAAGGAGTATCCATTTGTCCTGCATCTGAATTATGATACTAACATGCCTTTGTATAAGATTGTGGAATATCACGAGGATACACGTTCGTTGGATAACAACTACGATATACGTTACATTGTAAAGGTTTATCCCGCCGGCGATTCAAGAGAGGAACTCTCCCATTATGAGTT
The DNA here is from genome assembly GCA_017555845.1 of Bacteroidaceae bacterium. Lineage (GTDB taxonomy): Bacteria > Bacteroidota > Bacteroidia > Bacteroidales > Bacteroidaceae > HGM04593. The sequence continues at coordinate 63,649 of JAFZFO010000013.1, forward strand.
CTTCAAGGATGAACTCGCAACGCTTGAGAACGATGTTACGCTTATGCTCAAGGAGGGTGAATACAAATTCGTAGTGTGGACCGACTATGTGAGCTCGCTCAATAATGATGACATGTTCTATGACACACAGAGCTTTGAAGAGATTCTGTTGCTGGGTGATGAACATTACGGATGCAATGATTTACGCGATGCATTCAATGGAACAGTTGAAGCTGCAGTATCCGAGACATCGTTGGAGGCTACCGTAGAGATGGGTAGGCCAATGGCGAAGTTCAGCTTTATCAGTAATGACTTGGAGGAGTTCATGGCAAGTATGGCAAAGATGCGTACCGTAAAAGATAACGGTAATGAAACAAGGGCCGTTGAACTCTCCGACTTGAAGGTGGTATTCCATTACTATGGTTTTATGCCGTCATCATTCAATATGTTTACAAATAAGCCGGCATCGGCTGTTACTGGTGTAAGCTTTGAGTCAGAAATAAAGGCTCTGAACGAGAATGAGGCTGATATGGGCTTTGACTATGTTTTTGTGAATGGTGCAGAATCGGCTGTGAGTGTATATATAGAGGTCTTTGATGCCAATGGTACATTGTTGTCTGGCTTTAAACCTATAAAGGTTCCCCTTGTCAGGAGCAAGCTTACTGTTGTCAAAGCCAATTTCCTCACTTCGGAGGCGAGTGGTGGGGTTTCTATTGTTCCCGACTTTGACGGAGAATATAACTTCCCGGTATATTGATAAATAAAACTTATTTAAATAAATAAAATCATGAAAAAGTCTTTATTTGCTGTTGCAGCTCTTTCTGCAATGTTCATTTCTTCATGTAGCGAATCGGATTTTGATGTAAACGATCCAAAGAATCTTTCCGAAGTGACAATCTATGTAGAGACTCCCGAATTCGTTTCTCGTGCCTATGGCGATGGAACAAGTGCTACCGACCTCTATTATGGCGTTTATGACGCACAGGGTAATCTTGTAAGCGCAATATCAAAGGTTGACGATGATAATAAGGAGGAGATAAACATTTCAAAAACTCTTAACTTGAGCCTTGTTACAGGTAACACTTACAGCATGATTCTGTGGGCTGACAATGCCGATGATGTTTGTGAAGTGGATTTTGAAAACAAGGTGATGACTTTCAATCCTGTGAAGGCAAACCTTGAGGCATACGATGCATTCTATGCATACGAGGCTCCTTTCAAGGTTGAGGGTAACATGTCAAAGACAATCAAGCTGTATCGTCCTTTCGCACAGGTAAATGTAGGTACAAACGATATAGAGCTTGCAAAGGCTGCGGGTCTTGAACTTGTAAACTCTCAGATCAAGGTAAAGACATACGGCAAGATGGATCTTGTGACTGGTGATGTATCCGAGGAGGCTGAGTATACTTATGCTTACAATGCAATTCCCGAAGGTGAGACATTTCCTGTTGACGGATATGATTATATCTCAATGAACTATTTGCTTGTTGCTGCAGACAAGGCTACAGTTGACATTGAGTTCTCATACAATGATGGTGGCAACTATGTGTTCGACTATACATTCGTGCCTGTTCAGCGTAACTACCGTACAAACATCTTTGGTAGTATCCTTACAAGTGATGTAGAGGTGAAAGTGGTTATTGAGCCAGCGTTCAACGAGCCCGATTACAATTATCCTGTTGCTGAATAAAGTTTAAGATTATATGTGTGCAACGAATGCCTTGTACACAGAATTAAATGCCGCACTCCTGGAGTGCGGCATTTTTTACAACAAAGGTAGTGTCTCTCATCTTTTCCGGCTTTTCAACTTTTTGCCGTCATGATTTGTTTGCAATCTGTATAAATATATTTAGTATGAAACAGATTAATACAGGAAAGGGTGTCATTACAATTTGGGCGTTGCTTGGCATATGGTCGGTTGCGGCGCTTACATCATTGCCTGGGCTTGCCGTTTCGCCCATACTTGAGAAACTGGCAACCATATTCCCGAAAGCAACCGATCTTGATTTGCAGTTGCTCACTACATTGCCCTCGTTGCTTATAATACCTTTTATTTTGTTTGCAGGTTATATAAGTAACAGGATAGGGTATATCAAGTTGCTGTACATTGGATTATGGCTGTTCCTTTTGAGTGGCGCATTATATTTTGTATCGGGAACGATAGGGCAACTGATTGCTGTGAGTGCACTGCTTGGTGTGGGTGCCGGAATAATAATCCCTTTCTCCACCTCGTTGGTATCAATGTTCTTCAGCGGCAAGGAACGTACCAGGCAATATGGTTACGTGTCGGCCATAACGAACATAACCCTTGTCATCGCAACGGCAGTTGCCGGCTGGCTCGCCGATGTGCAGTGGCGTTTGCCGTTCCTTGTGTACCTGTTACCGGTGGTGTCAATTGTCCTTGTTCCTGCGATCAGACGCGATGAGAAGGCTATGGGACAGCAAGGTGGGCAAGGCGATGCTGTTATGCAGAGTGGTGGACACATTGAGTATGGGAGCCTCGTGAAATATATGCTCTACTACCTTTTCATAACATACCTTGTCATGGTGGTGAGCATTGACTTGCCTTTCTTGCTCGGTAAATATGGTTATGACAGTGGAGTGGCCGGCATTGTCACATCGATATTCTTTCTGGCAATGATGTTGCCGGGTTTCTTTATCAATCGTCTGGTGGATGTCTTCGGGCGCAACATTCTTGTCTGGGCTGTCCTGCTCATTGCGCTCGGCCTGCTCGATGTCTTCTATAACCGTTCGCTGCTGTTCATCATAATAGGTTGTGTGGCAACTGGTTTCGGGTATGGCATGGCACAGCCGTATGTCTATGACAAGACCTCTACATTGGCTTCGCCACAGCAAGTGACATATGCTCTGGCATTGCTCATGTCAATGAACTATGTGGCAATAGTGATTGCTCCTTTTGTGGTCGATTGGGTACAGGATATGTTGGGAGTCAAAGGCGAGCATTTCCCTTTCTTGCTTAATGCGTTGCTTGGTTTTGTGGGATTGCTGTTCATGTCGTTGATGAAGGTTTATGACAAACGCAAGAAAGAAAATTATGAATAACTATACTAAAGGTTCTCTCGCGCTGTTTACGGCAAGGGTGTTGAGTGGATTGAATGTGAATGCCATGGGCTATCTGCTACCGTTGTGGATAGCCCCTATAGGGTGTGTTACTCTGCGATTGGTGTTTGGTGCTGTGGTGTTCTGGATTGTGAGTATCTTCTCCAAACCCGAGACGGTTGCGTTCAACGATAAACTGAAGCTGGTTGCGCTCGGTGGTGTGGGTATATTCGGTTACATGTCGCTCTATGCGGTTAGCCTGAGCCACACGACACCGGTAAGTTTTGCCATTTTCAATGCAATGCAACCGCTTTGGGTCGTCATTGCCTCAGCGGTGTTCTTTCGCGAAGGGGTAGATGCCCGCAAGCTTATGGGGATTGTTATCGGCTTTGCTGGTGCGCTACTGTGTATCCTCTCGGAACCGAACCATGATGTGGCAGATAATCCATTGTTGGGTAATGTGTTGTCCATTGCTGCTTCAATCATTTATGCAATATATCTGGTCTTTTCGGCAAGGATGGTGGGGCACCTCTCCAGAATGACCATTCTGCGCTATACATTCTCTTCGGCAGCGGTGGTTGCACTTTCAGTTACCTGGATGGTGGGTTTCTCAGCACCACTTTTTGACGGTGGCTTAAAGACAACTCCTCTTCTGGTGCTGGCATTCGTACTTGTCTTTCCCACAGTGATAACCTATTTCCTCATTCCAATAGGTCTTAAATACCTGAACAGCACGGTGGTGGCAATATATGGATATGTCACTCTGATAGTTGCTTCCGTCGTGTCATTCATAACAGGTGTGGATAAATTTGAACCAGTTATTCTCCTGTCGTTGTTGTTCATTGGTGCAAGTATATATTTTGTGGGTGTGAGTGATAGGAAAAGTGCCGGAAAAAGTGTAGGGTAGCAGCGTGCTAAAATGGGCTTCTATATATGAATATATAGAAAATATTTATTAATTTTGCCAGATATGGGGCTTCTTCCCGTATGTTGTTGTAAAATTAATAGATAGAAAAATGAAAAGATATATACTTCTTCTGGTTGCGGCGCTTGTTACATTGTCGACATTTGCTGCGCCTGCATATCGCAAACCGTTTACAGTCAAGCAGTCCGATGGTACGGAACTTACAGTGGTACTCACCGGTGACGAGTCTTTGCATTACTATGCCACAGCCGATGGCAAGCCACTTGTCAAAGAGGCTAATGGCGATTACTGTTATGCCACATTCAACGATGGCGCTTTTGTCTCAACAAAATGTCTTGCTCACGACAGTGCTAAGCGCGGTGTTGTTGAGAAAGTGCTGTTGTCATCAATAGACTATCAGGCAATGAAGGCCGGTGTTGCGAAGGCAAGCAGTGCGCGTGCTGCAACATACAAGGCTGCTGCGCAAAAGGCGGGCTCACAGATTGTTCCCGAGGGCGATGTGAATGTTGCAGTATTGTTGGTGCAGTTCAAGGATACCAAGTTTACCTATACCAAGGACGATTTGAACAATATCCTCAATACAAAGGACTTTGTATATGAGAATGCCATAGTGAACAGTATTGGAAGTGCGCGCGATTACTTCATGGCGCAGTCCGACGGAAAATTCCGTCCAAACTTCATTGTTACCGATATCGTGACATTGGACAACAATATGTCATACTATGGTGGCAATGACAGTAGCGGTGATGACAAGAAACCTACTTATATGGTTAAGGAGGGTATCCAAAAGGCCGATGCTGCCGGCTTTGACTTCGCGGCATGCGATAATAATGGTGATGGCGAGGTTGAATTCATCTACTGTATCTATGCCGGATACTCCGAGTCTTATGGTGCCGATGCAAATACTGTATGGCCACACCAGTGGCAGCTCAGTGCTCAGGCCGGCACAATTACTGTAGACGGCGTGAAGTGCGACACATACGCCTGCAGCGGTGAGCTGGTATATAACGAGAGTTATGAGAGCCGTATAGGAAGGACGCTTGCCGGTATCGGTCTTATCTGTCATGAGTTCTCACATTGTCTCGGTTTGCACGATATCTACGATACCACATACGAGAGTGGCAACTGGGGTATGGACTATTGGGATGTAATGGACCAGGGCAACTATGCTGCCGAGGGTTATGTTCCTGTTGGTTACAGTGCATATCAGAGAGATATGTGCGGCTGGAGAGAACTGGTGGAAATAAGCTCAAAGGATACTTATTCAATGCTTCCGCTTACTCAGGGCGGTGTCGGCTACAAGGTGGTGAACGACGCGAACAAGAATGAGTATTATATTCTTGAGAACCGTAAACAAGAGAACTGGGATAGATACCTTTTCGGTAGTGGAATGCTTGTGATCCATGTCGATTTCCTCAAGTCGGCCTGGGACAATAATACAATCAATGCGACAAAGAATCATCCGCGCTATACATTGATTCCTGCCGACAACGAGCTTCTGCCATATGAAAGCAACAATTCAAGTCAGTTCGTGGCAAGCCTCAAGGGCGATGTCTGGCCCGGAACAAGCGGCAATACCGAGCTGACCAATACTTCGCTTCCTGCAGCCAAGGTGTACAGCGGCGGTTATATGAACAAGCCTATTACCGACATCGAGTACCAGAATGATGTCATTTCATTCAATTTTATGTATGGGATGTTTGCTGATGTCCCTTTGGCGCTCCCTGCGCTCGATGTTACCAGCAATTCATTTGTTGCAAACTGGGAGGATGTAGAGGATGCGACAGAGTATACTGTTGAACTCTACAAGCAGTCAAGTGCGTCAAGCGGTGCCGGAGATAAGGAGGTTATGTTGAGCGAGGATTTCATGAATTGTACTGCGGGCAATACAGAGCTGAATGACGAGAATATCGACAGCTATATGTCTTCAACCGGATGGGAATGTGAGAATGTATATAGTGAGGGCGGTGTCCTGCGTATTGGTTCATCAAAGAACTCCGGTATGCTGTTGACCCCCTGGATTGAGGCATCGGGTAATGTTGTCACAACGCTTGATGCATCGCTATATAATACCAAAGACGCAGGTATTGTTCTTACCGTTGCGTATTATGATGAGAATGCAGAAATGATCTCTTACGAGGATTTTGATATTACAGGAACAAACGAAAAGGTTTTGTTCTCTACGGATGTTGAAGGCAGTTTCTTCGTTGCTTTGTATACCGAATTCTCAACCGGTAACAAGCGCGTGAAGATTGACAACTTGAAGGTTTATCAGGAGACATCTGTCAAGCGAGAGCTTGTGAAAACTGTAACAACAGCAGCGTCGAGCTTCCAGTTCACTAACCTTGAAGAGGGTGCTACATATCTTTACAGGGTCAAGGCGTCCGATGGTAAGGCGTCGTCAGCTTTCTCTGATTACGTTGAGGTTTCACTTTTGTCAACCGGAATTGATGAGATTGTTGCCGGATGTGATTGGTGTGAGGTTTACAGCATTGCCGGTGTAAAGATATATGGTGGTGCAAAGGACTTTATGCCTGCGCTTTCAAATGGCGTATATGTTGTTGTGACAGCTGCCGGCAGCCGCAAAGTTGTAATTGAGTAATATTCCTTATAACGCTGTTTTTGGACAGCAATATGGCCTTTAAACAGCCTGTTCCCGGTGGAGCAGGCTGTTTCAGTACAGCCCTGTGTCGTTCGCAAATTATGGACCGCGGCTGTATTTGATATGGTTCAGGCGTGCGCTTTGTAGCATAACGGACAAAAGGCTGTCCGTCCGATAAACTTGGCAATAGTATGCCTGGTTGTGAATGTCGCGGAATAGTGATCCTTGTCTTTTCCATTCTTCAATAGTAGGCTGCTTGGGGCTTTTCTTTTGTAAATGTGGCAAAACCCTTGTTCGGCTCTATAATTCAGGACAATTTTCTATTTTCTTATATTATGTAGGGGGATAATTTGCTAGTAATTACTTGTTTTATAGCGTGTTGTGTCTATTTAAGCCCTCTGAGAATCCAAAATTCATATTCATTCCGTGTATCGGGCTTGTTTTCTTCAATTATTTCAACGAGAGGGTGTTGTTCATGCTTTTTCAGGTCTTCCATGCCGGGTTAATGAATAAATATTTGATTTTTTAATAAAAACAAATGTAAACATCGGGTGTTTGATGTAATTGCTTTTGTGAATACAATTGTAATGAACAATTACAATTGGGGTGGTGTGGTTCCTTGTGTTATAAATGTGTTATACAAATGTTCTGCATAGATAACCTGTGTCAATGAATTTAGACCAGGATATCAACAGGTGGTTATGAACAGTGTTGATAGCTATATGCAAAATATATACATTTTATATGTGTGTTGTTTAAGTGATTGAAAATCATTGTTTTTAATATCTTTTGTTATTGCTTTTCTTTTATAACGGAAGGTTGTTTTGGGGTTTTTGCTTGAATTCTTGTATAAAATGAATGTTTTTGCACGTTTAAGTTATGAAATATCAGTATTTTATGCTATTTTATTAAAGTCCTTTGTAGATTATGGCCTTCTGGTGAAGGTTTTTCCTTTGCTGCGCTCTGTGTTTATCCTGCAGCTGTCTGTACGCAACTGTTGTCATTTTGTATTGTTTACAAATGTTTTAACATTGTAGATTAGAAACAGTAATTGTGTTTGTGTTTGAAATTTGCAAGTTGTCTATTTTTGTAATATCTTTGCATGTGTATAGTTTGAAACATTTGTAACTGAAATAAATTGCATACAATTATGAATGAGCGTGAGAGGATTGAATTGCTTATGAAATGCTACGATTTGTCACCGTCACAGTTTGCCGAGAGAACCGGCATTCAGCGTGCTTCGGTGTCGCATATTATAAGCGGCCGTAACAAGCCAAGTCTTGAGGTAATGCTTAAGGTGTATGATGCTTTCCCAGGAGTGGATATGAAATGGCTCATGACCGGCATTGGAGAGGTACCAGTGCGTCAGTCGGCTGAGGCTGTTGCTCCAGAGGCTCTTTTTCAACAGCCGGTTCAGGCTCCTCTGCAACCCCAGAATGATCTTTTTGCGGCTCCGGAACCTTCTGTTGCCCCTGTAGTGGAAGATCCTAAGCCCCGTCGTGCGGCTGTGTCTCAGGTTGTAAAGGAGAAAAGCTCCGATCTCCGCGCCAAGCGTGCCCAGATTGGTCGTTATGCGCAGATGATGGCCGTGCAGCCCGATAAAAAGATCAAGGAGGTGCGTATATATTACAGCGACGGTACGTATGAGACGCTTATTCCTGAAAGCAGATAAAGATAAAATGTTGGAGCCTCTCCAACATTTTTTTTATTTGTTTGTATGTGGAATAAAAATATGCTATCTTCGCATTAATATACATTATAAATAATATCCAACATTTTCGATATGAAAAAAGTTCTTGTCGATTTAGTAGTCAAGGAGGTTCTGCAGGTAAATGCCAACTGTGTTCTGTTGGTTATGGCGAGCGAGACTCCTTTCCCCGAGGTTCGTCCGGGACAATTTGCCGAACTCCGTATTGACCAGACTCCTACAGTTGTGTTGCGCCGTCCTATTTCGGTGCATAGTTTCAATGCCGAAAAGAACGAGATTGGCTTTTTGGTACAGGTTGTAGGCGATGGTACAAAGTGGTTGGGCTCGCTCAAGGCCGGCGATAAGGTAAATACCCTGTTGCCACTTGGCAATGGCTTTACAATGCCTGTAGAGGCCGGTAAGAAATATCTGCTTGTAGGTGGTGGCGTAGGTTCTGCTCCTTTGTACTACCTTGCCGAGGAGTTGAAGAAAGGCGGTAATGAGTTTACAATCCTCATTGGTGCGCGTTCTGCCAAGGATCTGTACCGTCGCGAGGCTTACGAGGCGCTCGGTAGAGTTGAGTATACAACCGAGGACGGTTCACTTGGCGAGAAGGGTTACGTGACCAACCACTCGTTGCTTGCCGAGAAGTATGATTATATCTATACCTGTGGTCCAAAGCCAATGATGATGGCTGTAGCGCGTTATGCACGCGAAAACAACATCGCTTGCGAGGTTTCTCTCGAGAACAAGATGGCGTGTGGCCTTGGTGCGTGCCTCTGCTGTGTCGAGGATACAAAGGAGGGTCACAAGTGTGTTTGTACAGATGGTCCGGTATTTTCAATTGATGAACTAAAATGGTAAAGACTAACGTAAAAATAGGCGGTCTGGAACTCAAGAATCCAGTCCTTACCGCATCGGGCACATTCGGTTATGGCCTTGAATTTGCCGATTTCGTTGATTTGAACAAGTTGGGTGGCTTCATTGTAAAAGGAACAACCCTTAACCACCGCGAAGGCAATGCCTATCCACGCAGCGCCGAGACCCCAATGGGAATGCTCAATGCTGTAGGTCTGCAGAATAAGGGTGTTGATTACTTTGCTGCGAATATCTATCCACAGTTGAAGGATCTTGATACCAATGTGCTTGTAAATGTTTCGGGCGCATGTATTGAGGATTATGTGGCTTGTGCCGAGAAGGTTGCTGCGCTTGACAAGATTCCTGGTATCGAGCTCAACATCTCTTGTCCTAACGTAAAACAGGGCGGTATGGCCTTTGGCGTGATGCCACAGTCGGCAGCCGAGGTTGTAGCTGCAGTGCGCAAGGTCTATCCAAAGACATTGATTGTGAAGCTGTCGCCAAACGTTACCGATATCACAGAGATTGCACGTGCGGTTGAGGGTGCCGGTGCCGATAGCGTATCACTCATCAATACATTGCTTGGTATGGCAATCGATTCAGAGAAACGCCGTCCGGTGCTCTCTACAATTACTGGTGGTATGAGTGGTCCTGCAGTGAAGCCAATCGCTCTGCGCATGGTTTGGCAGGTTGCCAAGGCTGTCAAGATTCCTGTAGTGGGTATTGGTGGTATCACTACCGGTGCCGATGCCATTGAGTTCCTGCTTGCCGGTGCAAGTGCGATAGAGGTGGGTACAGCCAACTTCATGAATCCTGCTGTTACTGGCGAGATTGTTGATTATATCGAGGATTATCTCGTTCGCCACAAGATGAGTTCTGTACAGGAACTTATAGGTGCTTTGGAGATTTGATTCTATACAGATTGATTCAATAAAAATGACTCTTACCAATTTGGTAAGAGTCATTTTTATATCGTATGTTTTTGTGTCAATTACAAATGTTTTGCAGCTTTAATTTTGTATATACAAATGTAATTGTGTAAATATTTTTCTTGTTACTTCAACAGGTCGGGGCGCAGTAGTTTTGTGCGTTCAAGTGACTGCTCAAATTCCCATTGGCGTATCTTTGCCTCGTGACCAGAGAGCAGTACCTCAGGTACTTTCCAACCATTATACTCTGCAGGGCGTGTATATACGGGGGCTGCAAGCAAATTGTCCTGGAAAGAGTCGCTCAAAGCCGATGTTTCGTCCGAAATTACGCCTGGAATTAGGCGAATGACAGCGTCACAGATTACCTCAACTGCCAATTCGCCACCCGTCAGAACGTAGTCACCAATGCTTATCTCTTTAGTAATCAAGTGTTCGCGTATTCTATGGTCAATTCCCTTGTAATGGCCACACAAAAAGATGAGATTTTCCTTCATTGAGAGCGAATTTGCCATTGGCTGGTCAAAAACCTGTCCGTCAGGGGTGGTATAAATGACCTCGTCGTAGTTTCTTTGGCTCTTGAGGTGCTTTATACAATTGTCAATAGGCTCAATTTTCATAACAAGTCCAGCGCAACCTCCAAATGGGTAGTCGTCGGTCTTGCGGTGCTTGTCTGTTGTATAATCACGTAAATTATGTAAACAAATTTCAGCATATCCGTTGCGCTGTGCACGACCCATGATAGAGGAGTTGAAGAAGCTCTCCATCATCTCCGGGAATGTTGTAATAATGTCAACTCGCATATAAAATATATTTTTGTAAATCGTTTTTCAGTGTTCGTGAATTCTGTTTCCGTCTGCGAAGATAGTGAAATTTATTCTAATGGGCTTTCCCATTCCCGAATAATTTCTCAAGCCTGTTTTTAAGCCTGGTATCCCTCACATCGCTCAAACTCCCGAAATTTGGAAATTCAAGGCAATTATTCAGGTTCGACATTAAAAATGAAATCTCACACATCCTTTTATTGCCCTTTTTTGGCCGTTTTAAGCGCTTTTGGCCTTAAAAACGGGATTATGGCCGTTTAAGAGCTTAATAAAACTTAAAATCTTTGTATGTTTCGGCAAATTTAAGTAATTTAGCGATGTATTTATATATAATAAGGTATAAAACACAAAAAAACAATAACATTAATTTTATAATACTAACTTAAATGATTGAGAACGACAGAATTATTAAAGTCAATGTCGAAGAGGAGATGAAGTCGTCATACATCGACTACTCGATGTCGGTAATTGTGGCACGTGCATTGCCCGATGTCCGCGACGGCTTGAAGCCTGTACACCGTCGTATCCTTTATGGTATGATGGAGCTTGGCAACACTTCGGACAAACCATACAAGAAGTCGGCTCGTACTGTCGGTGACGTACTCGGTAAGTACCACCCACACGGCGACTCATCGGTTTATGGTGCTCTCGTCCGTATGGCTCAGGACTGGGTAATGCGTTATCCGCTTATCGACGGCCAGGGAAACTTCGGTTCTATTGACGGCGACTCGCCTGCTGCGATGCGTTATACCGAGGCTCGCTTGCACAAGATCGGTGAGGAACTCGCACAGGATCTCTACAAGGAGACTGTGGATTTCCAGCCTAACTACAACGACGAGTTCTTTGAACCAACCGTTATGCCTACCCGTATACCTAACCTTCTGGTAAACGGTTCATCAGGTATTGCCGTTGGTATGGCAACCAATATCCCTACACACAACCTTAGCGAGGTGCTCGATGCCTGCGTTGCATATATTGACAACCCCGAGATTGACACCGATGGCCTGATGCAGTATGTCAAGGCTCCTGATTTCCCAACAGGTTGTGACATCTTTGGTCTGAACGGTGTGCGTGATGCATACGAGACAGGCCGTGGCCGCGTGATAATGCGTGCTGTTGCCGAGATTGAGCAGGGTACACATGAGAAGATTGTTGTAACAGCAATTCCATATAACGTGAACAAGGAGGAGCTCATCAAGGATATCGCTTCAATGGTCAACGAGAAGAAGATCGATGGTATCTCAAATATCAACGACGAGTCTGACCAGTCGGGTATGCGCATTGTAATCGATGTAAAGCGCGATGCCAATGCAAACGTTATCCTTAACAAGCTCTACAAGATGAGTTCTTTGCAGACATCGTTCAGCGTTAACTGCATTGCACTTGTAAAGGGCCGTCCACAGTTGCTCACTCTCAAGGATTGCATCAGCAATTTCGTTGATCACCGTCACGAAGTCGTTATCCGTCGTACAAAGTACGAGCTTCGCAAGGCCGAGGAGCGTGCGCACATTGTAGAGGGCTTGATCATCGCTTCGGACAATATCGACGAGGTGGTACGCCTTATCAAGGCAGCCAAGTCTCCAGCCGATGCCCGCGTAGCTCTTATGGAGCGCTTCAACTTGAGCGAGGTGCAGGCTGCTGCTATCGTCGAGATGCGTCTTGGCCAGCTCACAGGTATCCAGCAGGACAAGTTGCATGCCGAGTTTGATGAACTCATGCGCAAGATCGAGTACTACAATGCCATCCTTACCGATGATGAGCTCTGCAAGCAGGTCATCAAGGATGAGTTGTACGAGGTCAAGGAGAAGTTCGGCGATGAGCGCCGTTGTAAGATTGACTACAGCGCATCGAGCGACTTCAACCCCGAGGATTTCTATGCCGATGATGAGATGGTCATCACAATATCTCATTTGGGATACATCAAGCGTACTCCACTTACCGAGTACCGTGCCCAGAACCGTGGCGGCGTAGGCTCAAAGGGAAGCGACACGCGCGACAGCGACTTCATCGAGTATATCTACACAGCTACCATGCACAACACAATGCTGTTCTTTACACAGCGCGGAAAGTGCTATTGGCTCAAGGTATATGAGATCCCCGAGGGTAACAAGAACTCAAAGGGTCGCGCAATACAGAACATGCTCAACATTGATGCCGACGATGCAGTGAACGCATTTGTACGTGTTACTACACTTGCCGACAAGAACTTCATCGAGAGCCACAATATTGTATTCTGTACCAAGAACGGTATCATCAAGAAGACAAGCCTTGAGCAGTATTCACGTCCACGTACAAACGGTATCATTGCGATTACAATCCGCGAGGACGACAAGGTAATCTCTGTAGCTCTCACAGACGGCGACAGCGACATCATCCTTGCTAACCGTGGCGGTAAGGCTGTCCGTTTCAACGAGAACACAGTACGAGCTATGGGACGTACAGCTACCGGTGTCAAGGGTATGGACATTGCCGAGGATGACGAGGTCGTAGGCATGGTAGTCCTTCCAAAGAACGACGAGGCCGACCACAGTCTGCTTGTCCTCTCGGAGCAGGGATACGGTAAGCGTACTGCAACTGATGACTATCCTACAGTAGGTCGTGGATGCAAAGGTGTGAAGACTCTCCAGGTGACCGAGAAGACAGGACAGCTTGTTGCCATCATGGATGTCAACAACGAGAACGACTTGATGATTATCAACAAGTCGGGTATTACCATCCGCACATCGGTTGACCAGATTCCTATCCAGGGCCGTGCTACACAGGGTGTACGCATCATCAACCTTGGCAAGAAGAATGACTGCATCGGTTCGGTATGTAAGGTAACCCACGAGGCTGAAAACGAGGAGAGCGTAGAGACTCCCGAAGCTGTAGAGGGTGGAAATGCCGTTGAAACAGAAAACACAAACAATCAATAACTAACACATTAATATTAAACGAGATTGATATGAAAAAATTAGTATTATCTTTAGCAATGGTTCTTGGCGCAACATTTGCGTTCGGACAGGAACTTTCAAAAGAGGAGCTCAAGGAGCAGAAGAGACAGATCAAGGCTCTCATGAGCGTTGTCAATGATGCAGAGGCGAATTTGCAGGCTGACCCTGTTGGTGCTGCCAACGCTCTCCGTCCAGTATTGGTAAATTCATTGGTAAACAAGGATGCTTATGTATGGTACGTAAGTGCAAGTGCAAAGCAGGCTGTTATTGCCAACGAGAACAATAAGCGTGTTGAGGGTGCATCATTCAATGAGGAGTTGCTTTACTCTTACACTTATGATCTTGGTAAGGATCTTGCAATGTGTGAGGAGTGTGATGTTATTCCCGATGCAAAGGGACGCGTAAAGCCACGCTACGCCGAGTTCCTCAAGATGTCATACATGCAGCAGTACGGCCAGTTCTACAATGCCGGTGCTTACTACTATGGCAACGAGGAGTACAACAAGGCTTATGACCTCTTCAAGATGTTCATCGACACAGCCGATAAGTTGTATCAGCTCGATGTAATGCCAAAGGATACAACAAACGTTCCTGTTGCAGCATACAACATGGCTCTTTGCGGTATGCAGTTGGAGGATTATGCAAAGGTGCTCACACACGTTGATATGGCTCTCGCAAATCAGCAGATGGCGCCTTCGGCTTTCCGTTACAAGACTGTTGCAACAATTGAGCTTGGCGACACAGCTGCTTGGTTGGAGCTCTGTAAGGAGGGTACTGCTTTGTATGCCGATGATGCATACTTCAGCCAGTCACTTATCCAGTATTATGATAGCCACGGTGAGAAGGAGAAGCTCAATGCATTGGCAGATGATCTCATTGCAAACGATCCTAACAATCCTTTGTTCGTATACTTGAAGGCTTACATTCCTCACCAGCAGGAGGATTTGGATACAGCTATCGAGTGGTACAACAAGACTCTCGAGGTTGATCCTAACTATGAGAACGCGCTTTCTAACCTTGCACGTTGCTACTTGCAGAAGGCTTATCTCTACAGCGTAGAGAACTCTTCAACAAAGCTCAGCGACAAGAAGAAGATTGCAAAGGACAAGGAGGTTCTCAACGGCTACTACAACCAGGCATTGCCATTGTTGGAGAGACTCCGCAACAACTGCCCTGAGAAGACAGAACTTTGGTTGACAAACCTCATCAACTGCTACTATAACCTTAACATGGATGCAAAGGTTAAGGAACTCGAGAAGTTGCAGGAGTCTTTGATGGAGGAATAAACAAGCTGCCTGTTATCGCAAGGCTTGCGATAGGCAAGGTGAGCGATAAAGATATACAAAAAGAAAGGTTGCCGTCGGCAACCTTTCTTTGTATATAATGTAGAACTTGTTTTTTTATGGTTCAACTCGGCCGGGGTATTGCTCAAGTGCTTTTCCTAAAAGGAAGATGGCACGCTTCAAGTCGGCCTTGTCAATGGCGTATGCAATACGCACCTCGTTCTTTCCATATCCTTCCTCGCTGTAGAAACCCGATGCAGGAGCCATCATAATGGTCTCGCCCTCATAGTTGAAATCGGTAAGGCACCATTCACAGAACTTGTCACTGTCATCAATAGGCAGGCGTGCAACGGTGTAGAATGCGCCCATTGGAATAGGGGAGTATACTCCCGGCAATTTGTTCAACTCATCCACAAGACAGTTTCTGCGCTCAATGTACTGTTCGTATGTGTTGATGGTGTATGAACGTGGAGCATCAATTGACGCCTCGGCAATGACCTGTCCAAGCAATGGAGGGCTCAGACGTGCCTGGCAGAACTTCATAACTGCTTGACGCACAGCGGTGTTCTTGGTAATCAATGCACCAATTCTGATTCCGCACTCCGAGTAACGCTTTGAAACAGAGTCAATAAGCACTACATTATCCTCAATGCCTTCGAGGTGGCAGGCCGAAATGTATGGCGAGCCTGTGTAGATGAATTCGCGATAAACCTCGTCGCTGAAAAGGAAAAGGTTGTGCTTTTTCACAAGGTCACGAATGCGGTTCATCTCATTACGTGTGTAAAGATAACCGGTAGGGTTGTTGGGGTTACAGATGAGGATACCGCGTGTGCGCTCATTGATGAGCTCCTCGAAACGCTCCATAGGAGGCAATGCGAATGACTCGTCAATGCTTGAACGTATAGGACGGATCACTGCACCTGCAGAAATTGCAAAAGCCATGTAGTTGGCATATGCAGGCTCAGGAACAATAATCTCATCGCCGGGATTCAAGCATGTGAGGAATGCAAACAGCACAGCCTCTGAACCTCCTGATGTTACAATAATATCATCCGGCTTCAGCTTAATCTGATACTGGTCGTAATATTCAACGAGCTTCTCACGCAAAGAAAGAAAACCGTCGCTTGGACTATATTCAAGAATCTTCTGATCAAATTTCTTTATAGCTTCCAGAGCGATGTCCGGAGAGTTAAGATCTGGCTGACCGATATTCAAATGGTAAACCTTCAGGCCGCGTGCCTTGGCATCATTTGCAAAAGGCGCCAACTTGCGGATTGGCGACGAAGGCATCAAGACGGCTCTTTCTGACAATTCAGGCATAATATATCTTTTACATTTTTATTTCAGAATGCAAAAATAGTTCAAATCTTTGATTTCTTGTCATTGAGATTTATAAAATGTAAAAAGAAAACAATATTAATCTATTCTTTATGTATTGATATTGAATTCAGTCATCATTTATTTTTTTGAATAAATCTTTAATCATTTCCTATTTCTTCTTTTGCTTTCTTTTCCTATTAAAAATTCAGCCGCAAATCCATGTCACACGCCCTATCCTAATTTTACCACTTTTGATTGATAATAAATATTATGTTTAATATGGTTTTGGAATTTGCGTTCTTCTTGTTAGTTAGTCAGAATTTTAAGGATTTTGACCTTTGCGGAAATTGAACCGATTGTGTCATACTGAGCGCAGCGAAGTATCTTTGTCATCTCGACCGCACGGCACGGGACATTGATATTAACGACATTTGATGATTTGAAAACTATGCACTTTGTCATACTGAGCGCAGCGAAGTATCTTTGTCTCTCTACCGCACGGGAGACATCTCGCAAAACAAAGCGCTCTGCAAAAATCAATCAGGCAAAAGAACGTTAATGTCTTTTGCCTGATTGATACGTTATTTGATGTTGTCCGGTATTTGTGTTTATCGGTTACCTGGACAAAAAGTAGGATGATTTGAGTTGAAAAAACTCTTATTGGACAAAAAGTAGGATGATTCCCTCAGCAGAGCGCGCTCTGCTGAGGGAATTCGCGCCTAATAATGCCTCATGATATATTCATCCAACAA
>JAFZFO010000014.1 GCA_017555845.1 Bacteroidaceae bacterium
CAAACTCATTGCAGACTATCTGAAAGAAGACACTGCCAGATTCAGCAATTTCTGCCAGATTCTTGATCAGGCAAAAATAGGTAAGAGAGCCGGTAGTATGTTGACTACATTGTCCACATATGGTTCATATACCTGCTTCGCACCAACAAATGAAGCTATCGAAAATTACATCAAGGAGAAGTACGACGAATATATGGAGAGCGTTGAGGCAAACAGACTCGACCCTTCGGTAAAGATTACAAACACAGGTATCACTTCGCCATATCTTGATGAGTTGAGCGACAGTATGGCTACCGTGATTGCAAAGAACCACATCATTGAGCTTGGTATCACAACTATTGATGTTGGCAACGGTGCATTCCCAAAGAAGACCATGAACCGCCGCAGTGTGATGCTTGGATGGACAAACGACTCACTTGGCTATGCTGTTGCAACAGCAGACGGTGTGGAGATTGCCGAGCAGAACATTGAGACCGAGAACGGCTACATACACGTATTGAAGGGCGCCCTCGCTCCATCGGACCAGCCTACATCAAGACTGCTTGCTTCACAGCCTGCATTTACAGTGTTCAGTGACGCATTGACAGCAACCGGTTTCGACGAGCACCTTACAAAGTTCGAGATAGACCCAACATACGATGGTCTTGGCAAATATGGTCCTGCATTCGTGACACAGTATGAGGCCGGCGCAAACCCTCCTTACCCCGAGGCTTACAATCAGGGCTTTACACTGCTTGTTGAGACTGACGAACTCCTTGCCGATCCTAACAACAACGCTTTCGGCATCTCAATCCAGTCAATCGAGGACCTTGAGTGGTTTGCAGCTCACTTCTATGGTTCAAACTTCAAGAAGGAGACAATGGAATGGGATTACAAAGGCCAGTACAAGAACCAGGAGAACCCACTCTACAAGTTCATTGCATACCACATCATTGACCGTAAGTTGCTTTACAAGTCAAGCCGTGGCCCAGGCGGTTTCTTGATGGAGGGTTACCAGACCATCAGCAAGGAGGGCGAGGTTGACAAAGGCAAATTCGACTCTGAAGAGAACATGTCTACATCACTCGACAGATATGACTATTTTGAGACTGCGCTTCCTTATACATCTATCAAGGTTACAAAGCCATTTGGAAACAGCACTACAATGTACACCAAGCCAAACGGCGAGACAGGATACCTGAGAGATCAGCTTGTTGTAAACTATGCTCAGGAGATGGGTACACGTTGCGTGAGAACAAACATCATGGAGAAGCACATCAACGTTGTAATTGAAGAGGCTTCGACAACAAAGACACGCCCTGAATTGGAGGACTTCCAGCAGCAGGCTGTAAACGGTATGATCTACACCATTGACAAGATCCTTGTTTATGATGAGACAGAGATGGCCGGTAACATCCTTGACGAGCGTATGCGTTGGGATATCTTCTCATTGTTCCCAGAGCTCACAAACAACGATGTGCGTTGGGTACCAGAGGAGACAAACAAGACTCTTGTATACATCCCCGAGAACTACTGTAGCCGCATAAAGCACAGAAACACCGACACACACATCTACTATCTGAGACCACACAACACCGGTATCGGCGGTTATGTTAACTATCAGGGTGATGAGATGCTCGTTACAGGTAAGTATGACTTCGAATACCGCTTGCCTTATGTACCAGCCGGCACATATGAGGTACGTTTCGGTTTCTCAACCTCTGATGCTCGCGGTGTCGCACAGTTCTACTTCAACAACAAGATCTGCGGTATTCCATTGGATATGCGCGCAAATGCCCGCAACGTTGAGATCATGGGTTGGGAAGAGGAAAGCGACTCTGAAGATGAGAACAGCAAGAACGACAAAGCGATGCGTAACCGTGGCTTCATGAAGGCTCCTGCAAGCATGTTCGGTGACAAGAACGGCGAGATCCTCAACTTCCGCTACTCTAACCTGGCACTCCGCCGAATCATCGGTACATACGAGTTCGAGACCGGCAAGGACAACTGGTTGCGTTACAAGGACGTTACCGAGGGTGGTAGCGAGGGCAAGCCAAACGAGTTCAACCAGGACTACTTGGAGATTGTACCTATAGGTATCATCAACAACCCTGCAAAGCCAGAGGACATATACTAAAATTCATACACATTATACAAAAACGGTTACCGGCCTGGCCGGTAACCGTTTTTTATATACTCCTGGATATTTTGTCCAAAATTTGGGAGCATATAAGAAAAAATGCATATTTTTGTAACATATGCGCCTTATATATATAATAAGGTAGAACGAACGCTGATATTAAAGACACCGATATATGAAATATGGATTTGTAAAGGTTGCAGCAGCAACACCGGTAACAGCCGTTGCCGACTGCCACAGAAATGCCCAAAGCATCATTGAACTGACAGCTGAACTGACAAGAATGGATGCGGAGCTGATACTCTTTCCCGAGCTGTGCCTGACATCGTGCAGTTGCGGTGACCTCTTTACACAACCTCACTTTATACAAGCGTGCGACAAGGCAATTGCGAGCATCGCCGATGCCACAGCTGAAAACGGCGCCATCATTGTGTTTGGCGCACCCGTAGAGCACCGCAATGCTCTTTATAACTGCGCGATAGTAATGCACAAGGGCGAAATCATCGGTATTGTACCAAAGCATTGGCTCAACAGCCAGACCGGCGAGAACCGCTGGTTTGCCAGCGGCGCAAATCTGCCTGCAGAAAGCCATGCTACCATCGCAGGCAAGAGAGCTCCATTCGTAAAGAACGGAGTATTCAGCACTGCCACATACAGTTTCGGAATTGAGATTGGCAATGAGTCGACAACACCATCGGCACCGGGAGCACAAATGGCGATTGCCGGAGCACAGATTATACTGAACCCCACAGCTGCATGCGCGGTGGCCGGCACACACAAGAGCATCCGCAACAGCATAGCCGAAAGGTGTGCGAGATATAGGAGCGGATATGTATATGCCTGCAACGGTTGGGGCGAATCGACAAGCAGCGCAGCCTATCCGGGATATTGCGCCATTGCCGAATGTGGAGAGATCATCGGCGAAAGCGAACACCTTACCACTGCCCCACACTACTCTTTGACAGAGATTGACGTGGAGAAGATTGCAAAGGTGCGCAAGGGAGAATCATGTTTTGCACAGCCTGCAGATGCAAACGAAATTCACATACCGCAGGCAAGCAACCAAAGCAGTTCGTTGACACGCAAATTCAGCGCTCAGCCATTCATTCCACAGGATTATACCATGGAAGAATATTGCAACGAGGCGTTCAACATACAGGCCATAGCACTTGCAAAGCGCATTGCACACACCTGCGCAAGGACATGCGTCATTGGCATATCGGGCGGTCTGGACTCAACCCTGGCACTGCTTGTGACAGCAAAGGCATGCGACATTACAGGCAAGCCACGCAACAGCATAACAGCCGTGACAATGCCTGGATTCGGCACAAGTGACCGCACATACAGCAACGCCATGACGCTGATGCAGGCTCTTGGCACTACAATAAGGGAGATCTCGATAAAGGATGCCTGCATACAGCATTTCAAGGATATTGAGCACGACATAAACCTGCACAATGTCACATATGAGAACGCACAGGCAAGAGAGCGCACACAGATTCTGATGGACATTGCCAACCAGGAGGGCGGTATAGTAATAGGCACCGGCGACCTGTCGGAGCTTGCGCTCGGATGGGCGACATACAACGGCGACCAGATGAGCATGTATGGCGTGAACGCATCGGTTCCAAAGACATTGATGCAGCACATGGTGCGCCATATTGCCGGCATGGAAGCCGATGAGAAGGTAAAGAGTACGCTGCTCGACATTGTGGACACGCCTATCTCGCCCGAGCTCACACCGGCCGATGACAACGGCAACATAAAACAGAAGACCGAGGACCTTGTGGGCCCATACGAACTGCATGATTTCTTCATCTACCACTTCATACAATATGGTTTCGCACCCGAGAAAATCCACGCAATGGCGAAGAGCGCATTCAGCGGAGCATACGACAGCGAGACCATAAAGAAATGGCTTACGACATTCATGCGCCGTTTCTTCTCGCAGCAGTTCAAGCGCGCTGCAATGCCCGACGGCCCACAGGTAACATGCTGCAGCCTGAGCCCACAGAATGGCTGGATGATGACATCGGATACATGCAGCAACGTGTGGACAGCAAACTGCGAAGAGATACAGTAATATACTCTATATGCGGTTGAGAGGCCCCTTGACCACATATCAGCAACTTGCGCTGACATTTTGGCTTACAACAAGCCAAAATGTCAGCGCAAACTTCATTGGCCCGATATTTGTTCTATGCCTGATGAAAGGAGATTACAAATATGGATTTCAACAAATTTACAATCAAGGCCCAAGAGGCAGTTCAGGAAGCTGTAAACCTTGTACAGCAGCAAGGACAGCAAGTAATAGAGCCCGTACATATAATGAGCGGCATACTGAAGAGCAGCGAGCAGATAGCATCGTTCCTGTTACAGAAAGCCGGAGCAAATGTTGAGAACATCAAGCGCCAGACCGATGATGCCATACGCACACTACCCAAAGTGAGCGGCGGCAGCCCCTATCTGAGCCGAGAAAGCAACCAGGTAATAACAAAAGCACAGGATAAGGCCAAGCAGATGGGCGACGAATTCGTGTCGGTTGAGCCACTATTGCTGGCACTGCTCGATGTCAACAGCACCGCTGCGAACATCCTGAAAAGCAACGGAGTGACAAAGAACGACCTGGAGAAAGCGATTGCCGAGCTGCGACAGGGCTCAAAGGTCAACTCACAATCGGCCGAGGAGAGCTATCAGGCGCTAAGCAAATATGCAGTAAACCTCAACGAGGCAGCAAAGAGCGGAAAGCTTGACCCCGTAATTGGGCGCGATGAGGAGATACGCCGCATACTGCAGATCCTCAGCCGCCGTACAAAGAACAACCCCATTCTCATTGGCGAGCCCGGAACAGGAAAGACCGCCATTGTCGAAGGCTTGGCGCACCGCATCGTACGCGGCGACGTGCCCGTCAACCTGCGCGACAAGCAGGTGTACTCGCTTGACATGGGCGCGCTCATTGCCGGCGCGAAATACAAGGGCGAGTTCGAGGAGCGACTGAAAGCTGTAATAGGCGAAGTGACAAAGTCCGACGGACAGATTATACTGTTCATTGATGAGATACACACCCTTGTGGGTGCAGGCAAGAGTGACGGCGCAATGGACGCCGCAAACATACTGAAACCCGCACTTGCCCGCGGTGAACTGCGCTCAATTGGCGCAACTACGCTCGACGAGTATCAGAAGTACTTCGAGAAGGACAAGGCATTGGAGCGCCGTTTCCAGACAGTGATGGTAAACGAGCCCGACAAGATGAGTACCATCTCCATACTGCGCGGCCTGAAGGAGCGATACGAGAGCCACCACAAGGTACGCATACAGGACGACGCCATCATTGCAGCCGTAACACTCAGCGACCGCTACATCACAGAGCGTTTCTTGCCCGACAAGGCCATAGACCTCATTGACGAGGCCGCATCGAAGCTGCGCATGGAGCGCAACTCCCTGCCCGAGGAACTCGATGAGATTGAGCGCCACATAAAGCAACTTGAGATTGAGCGCGAGGCGATAAAGCGCGAGAAGGATGAAGCGAAGCTCACACAACTGGGCAAGGAGATATCGGCCCTGAAGGAACAGGAAAGCACCATGCGCGCAAAGTGGCAACAGGAGAAAGAACTCGCCGACAGCATACAGAACGCAAAGCACGAGATTGAGGAGCTTAAGTTCGAGGCCGAGCGTGCCGAACGCGAGGGCGACTACGGACGTGTGGCCGAGATACGCTACGGCAAGATAACGAAGCTTGAAGAGGAGATCGCCGCAACACAGGAGGCGCTGCACAATGCGCAGGGTGCAAATGCCATGATAAAGGAAGAGGTCACAGCCGAGGACATCGCCGACATTGTATCGCGCTGGACAGGCATTCCCGTGAGCAAGATGCTGGAGAGCGAGCGCCAGAAGCTGTTGAACCTTGAGGAGGAGCTGCACAAGAGCGTAATTGGACAGGACGAGGCTATACAGGCTGTCAGCGATGCCGTGCGCCGCAGCCGCGCCGGCCTGCAGGACCCCAAACGCCCCATCGGCTCGTTCATATTCCTTGGTACCACAGGAGTTGGAAAGACCGAACTCGCAAAAGCCCTTGCAACATACCTCTTCAATGACGAGGCGTTGATGACAAGAATCGACATGAGCGAATACCAGGAGAAATTCTCCGTATCACGCCTCATTGGAGCACCTCCGGGATACGTGGGATATGACGAGGGCGGCCAGCTCACCGAGGCTGTGCGCCGCAAGCCCTACTCAGTGGTACTCTTTGATGAGATTGAGAAAGCACACCCCGACGTGTTCAACATCCTGCTGCAGGTGCTCGACGATGGCCGCCTTACCGACAACAAAGGCCGCGTGGTAAACTTCAAGAACACCATAATTATAATGACAAGCAACCTTGGCAGCAGCTACATCCAAGAGCAGTTCGAGAAACTGAACGACAGCAACCGCGAGTACATCATTGAGGAGACAAAGGAGAAGATCATGGAAATGCTAAAGAAGACCATACGCCCCGAATTCCTCAACCGCATAGATGAGACAATAATGTTTACACCGCTGAACAAGAGCGAGATTGAACAGATCGTAAGGTTGCAGACCGCCTCGGTTGCAGCCCTGTTGAGTGAGAGCGAGATCACGCTCGATGTCACCGACGCCGCAGTGCAGTTCATTGCACAGGCCGGTTTCGACCCTGAGTTCGGCGCACGCCCCATCAAACGCGCCATACAACGTTACCTGCTCAACGACCTGTCGAAACAGCTGCTTGCAGGCGCCATTGACAAGAGCAAGCCGATAAAGGTTGACACCGAGAATGGAACGCTTACATTCAGCAACCGTTAAACATAAAAAAAGATACGCAACCTCTCGGTTGCGTATCTTTTTTTATGTTCACAGTAGTCAATTACTTCTTGAACAGACCACCAAGTCCCTTAAGGATCTTGCTGCCGGTGCTTTCAGCCTCCTCGGCATTAGTCTTGGCATCAGTAGTGCTTGTTGCAACCTCTGTAGTTGCCGCTGCACTCGAACTGCTGTCTGCAGTGCTGCTTGCTGGTGCCTCGCCCACTCGGCTCAACTTAACACCAAGCATCATGCCGTCATAGTTCTGCAACAGAGTACCGATTGTACCCACACTCTGCATGATAGACTGCAACTGACCAAGCTGCTGGCCTGTAGCATCGTTTGAGAGATAAGATGCCACATTCTTTACAAAAGAGAGCAATCTGTCAGCCTTGAACACAACATTGAGGTTCTGAATCTCGTAAGAGACATAAGACTTTATTGGCAACTTGTCATACATGAATGTGAAAGTGATAACCTTCTCCTCGGCATCCAACACATATTTACCGTTCAAGTCACGGCCACCAACATTGATGACACATGTACCGTCCTTTACGAAAGTGAAAGAGCAGTTACCCTTTGTAAGACCCATTGAGGCAAGCTTCTCGTCGAGTTTGCTCTCCAATGTAGAAGTCACCACTGAACCACCGATATCAGAAAGTGCATTCTCACTCTCAAGCACACATGCCACACCCTCGTAGCTCCATGTACCCTCCAGAGCCTCATCACTGAGAGTCAACGAAGTTCCCAGGATAGCACCCAACACATTTGTCACCGCGCTACCGCCATCTGTTGACGCAACCTCCTCAACAACCTCATTGGCTACCTTGCCAAGAAGATCCTTCCATGACTGTGCCGATGCGCTCGCTGCAACAGCAAGCATCAACACCAAAGTAAAAATAGTCTTTTTCATAGTAAAGCGTCATTTATCATTAAGCATTCTCAACCTGCTCGCCCTCCTGCTCCTCGGCTACGAAGTCTACCACACCGTTTGCAACAAGGATATTGTACCAAGAGAACATCTTCTTGATGTGTGTGAGATACACGCGCTCGCGGTCGTAATCGGGGATGATACCCTCGAAATACTCAACCATCTCCTCGGGAGTAGTCATCTTGAGGTCGAAAGGCAATACACCATTCTCCTTCTCATAAATCTTGGCGAATACGTTTCTCAAAGGCAACTCCTCAGTGTCGGTGTAGATTGCAATGTCATCAAGCATAACCACCTGGTCGCTGTTATATACAGGCACACGCTTCTTCGAAGCATCAACACACTCCACGATAAACATATTACGTCCGTGTGACAACAGACGATACAAGCCCGGTTTGCCCGAGATAGTCAAAACAGTTTCAAAAACATTCATAGTATCAGTTATTAATTTGTGTTATCATTTATCAAAATCCCCGCTAAGATACGGAGCTATTTTCTCATTTACAAAATTTTAGTTTTTTTTAATACTAAAACCACGCCCCATCATCCCTTGGCAGTTTTCAGTTCCCCAAGCAGCTCCACTACGTCGGGCATCACCGCATTGTCACCACCGTTGTATATGGAATAGTCCGAGAGCAGCAGCAGATCATCCGTCGCCATCTGCTTCTCCATCCTGTTCAGCACCTGATTGCGCGACATACCGCTCCTTTGCATAGTACGTGTTATCGCCGTCTCCTTGTCGGTCCACACCACCAGCACCTTGTCCACCACATCAACCATCCCCGACTCATAGAGCAGCGCCGTCTCTACAGCCACCACCGGAGCATTCTGCTGCTCCACCCATGAGCAGAAATCACTTTTTACCACAGGATGCACCAGAGCATTCACACGCTTGGTATTCCTCTCGTCTACAAAGATACGCGAAGCAAGATATTTGCGGTCGAGCGCCCCGTCGGCATCATAACACTCATCGCCGAACATACGCTTCAACTCCTTCACAATGCCCGCGTTCTTCACCATCAGTTCCTTTGCACGGCTGTCACAGTCATACACCGGCACACCCATAATCTCCATCATCCGCGACACCACAGATTTTCCACTGCCAATGCCGCCCACAATAGCAAGCCTCATCATAGAGCATCAACATTTAAACCGGCATCGGCAGATTCAACGTTCTCAACCCCCACTACCTTTGCATTTTTTACAAGCGGCGATGTGACAGACACCGCGAATTTCTTCTCCAAGTCGCCCGCAGCGCCAACAATAACGCTATAGGCATAGTCGTCAAAGCGCAGTCTCACCGAGAAATCATCGGCCTTAACCCTGCTCTCGTTTACCTCCAGCACTTCGTATACCACATTCACATCCTGAGGCAAGAAACCAAGATTCACGTCACTGGGGAAATTCACATACTCCACAGGCACCGCAATGGTTCTGTTCACATACTTCGAAACACCCACACGCACCTGCACCCTCTCCGGGTACACATCAATGTACCTTCCCGGCAGGAAAGTCATTTCAAGCACCGTGTCACGTTCCAGCCCGTCGCACGCAAGGACAGGAGTCCTCACCTCCTTGACGACGGTTGCCTCATCAACCAGTGTAGTCACGCGCACCTCCTCGGGAACATATTTTACCGAGACTATCTCACAACCCTCGGCCGCCCTCAGGCCAATATGTCCCTGCTTTACAGGCACCATAGCCGTCGCACGCTTCACGTTTGCCGTAACCGAATCGACAAGAAAACTCTTCAGCGTCAACGAAGGTCCAAGCTGTTCAATGACCTTGCTCCTTATGGCATTTACCGGCATCGCCAGCCTTCCCCTGCTCCTGACAAACGAGGCATAATCGACAGACAGTCCTATTCCATCGTTGAAGAAATGCCCGAACAGGTCAGTACCCTCTCCGCGCACAACCACACGCATCGCTATCTCTCCATCATTCTCCAGTGCCACGCCCTCGGGGATATTCTCCACCTGTACCGACACAGAAATATCAGTCTCGTATATTCTATTCAAGGTTAACGATAACCAAAGACTACACGAGACCAATAGGAAGAAGAGAAAAACCACCAGGCTGTTTCCCTTAGCTTTTACAAAAGTCCTTTTTAAGGAATCTATATCCAAGACGGTGCAAAGTATTACTTACCCTCCTGACTCATTGCACCCGGGTTGGCGAATACCACCGAGATGTCAACGCGTACATTCACGTTGTGAGCAACCTCAAGAACAACAACGTTACCGTCGATCTCCTTGATCTTGCCATAGATACCACCGCTTGTCACAACCTCCATACCTGGCTGAAGACCACGACGGAAGTTCTCAATCTCCTTCTGACGCTTGCGCTGTGGGCGAATCATCAGGAAGTACATGATAGCAATGATGATAACGAACATGAACAAAGGATTGCCCAATACGGCAGCTACGCCTGTTGGCTGCTGAGCTGCTGTTTCAACAGCCTCAATAGCTGCTTCGGCCTGCATAAAAACCATAATTCAATAAATTAAATTGTCAATAATAATTACTTGTTAATCTTACCTGCTTCGCGCAAGCTCTTTGTTATAGCATCAAGCAATCCGTTCACGAACGAACCACTCTTTGCAGTGCTGTAATACTTCGCAATCTCAACATACTCATTGAGTGTTACCGACAGCGGAATGTCATTCTGCGTCATCAGCTCGGCCAATGCCACCTGCATAATCACCACATCCATGAATGCCAGACGCGACATATCCCAGTTCTTTGAGTTCTCGCTCATCAGCTTGCGATACTCCTCGGCATTTGTTATCGCGTTGCGGAACAGCTTGCATGCGAACTCCTTGTCACTGTCATCCTTGTACTCCGGCAACAGCAATGAGTTTCCGTGCGCATCCTCGGCAAAACGCTTGATGGTCTTAATCACAAAAGTATCCACAATAGCCTTGTCATCGTTCCAGTACAGGCTCTGCTCCTCAATGAGGTCATCCAGTTCCTCGTTGTCGAACACAAACGCCTTGTACAGTTTGCGCCACAACTCCTTGTCCTCCTCGTAGCTGTCCACGCCCGACTCCATATACTCCTTGTATATCTCGCTCGCCTCGATCTTGTCGAGCAGACGACGCAGGAAGTCCGAGTGATCCACCCAGTTCAGTTTGCTCTTCTCGGCAAACTTCACCAGCTGCTCAATCTTCTCCAGCTGAGCCACAAAACGGTTGTTTACAAACTTCAGATTAGGATTCTTGTCACTTTCAGTAGGACGCACCTTCATGCTGAGAAACGAAATTCTGTCAGCTGCATAGTTGGTCAAAGCCGGCATCAGCAGCAACAGATAATGATAAAGATCATAAGCCTTCGAAAGGCTGAAAAACATCTCGTCCTCGGCAGCTTTCAGGCTCTTGCCACTATTCTTGTAGTACGCATACACAATCTGTACCACCTTCAGACGAATAAGAACTCTATTAATCATAAAACGCTTTTTCTGATATGTCGACAAAGGTCGCATTTTATTATGACACACACAAGAAAAAACAAAAATAATTTCACACAAAACACACCGGTGGCAGCACCACCTGCCCAAACAACACCCCACACCCCAGAAAAGTTCACCGCCACCCCTTGACCTCCACCCGTTTTCCCCTTCAACCTTTATCCTCTAACCGTTAACCGTTAATCGTTAATCGTTTTAGCCCCTTTAACCTTTCCCATTTCACCTTTAACCTTTAACCTTTAACCTTTCACCTTTAACCTTTGCCCTTTGCCCTTTGACAACACTCGCTGTTCGCGACCCGCAAGGCACGACCTAACCCCGTGCAACCTGCGACCAACCGCTGCTCATGTTATCGAAGCCTCGTTTTCCCCGTTAACCTTTAACTTTTTCCCCATTCCCTTTAACCTCTCCCCGTTAATCGTTAACCGTTAATCGTTAAACTTTAATCGTTTTAGTCCCTTTTCAGTTCTCCGTTTACAGCCCTCGGCTTTCAGTTTTCAGTTTTCAGTTCAATTGCCCCTTTAACCTTTATCCGTTAACCGTTAATCATTTTTCCCCACCACATAGCACCGCGTATCATTATTTTATGTACTTTTGAGCACACTACACACGTACAGACACACAAAACATGAAAATAGGAATCATCACTCTTGCCCTGCAGGACAATTACGGAGGCATCCTCCAAACCTTCGCCCTGCAGAAAGTGTTACAGGACATGGGGCACGATGTCACCGTCATCGACCGCAGCCGCTATCTCCATTGGACACGCTTCAAGAAGTCACGCGTCTACACCCGCCGCTTCCTCAAGAAGCTGTTCATCGACCGCCGCACCATCGTCCGCCCCGACAAGAAGAACAACGACGAAGTGGAAATCCTGCGTGCAAACACCTACCCCTTCCTGCTCAAGTACCTCAACAGGATCGAGGTCAAGAGAGACTTCTCCGATATCCGCCCCGGCGATTTCGACGCCTTTGTCGTCGGCAGCGACCAAGTGTGGCGCCCCCGCTATTTCAGCAAGCCCCACATCGCCCATGCATTCCTTGCCTTTGCCAAAGGCTGGAATGTCAAGCGCATCTCCTACGCCGCCTCTTTCGGCACCGATGAGTGGCTCTACGACAGCCGCCAGACCAGGCGTTGCGGCAACCTCCTCAAGCAGTTCGATGCCGTCTCCGTGCGTGAGAAATCGGCCGTCAAGCTCTGCAAGAAACACTTCGGTGTCACTGCACGGCACCTTCTCGACCCCACCATGCTCCTCGCAGCCGCTGACTATGTCAAGCTCTTCGAGGCCGCCGGCACGCCACCCAGCGACGGCAACCTCATGTGTTATATCCTCGACAGCAACCCCGACAAGGAGCACATCATCTCCCACATCTCAAGCACCTTCGGCCTCAAGCCCTTCTCGGCCAACTCCAAGTTCGATCACCCCGAACTCCCCATGGAGCAACGCGTGCAGCCCCCCGTCGAGAACTGGCTCCGCGCCTTCCACGACGCCCGTTTTGTCATTACCGACTCCTTCCACGCCTGCGTCTTCTCCATCCTGTTCCAGAAACCCTTCATCGTCTACGGCAACAAGTCACGCGGGCTCACACGTTTCCACTCCCTCCTCTCCACCTTTGGCCTCGAGAGCCGCCTCGTCACCGACAGCACCCAGGCAACCCAAGCCATCAACGAGCCCATTGATTGGGAGAGAGTCTATACAATAAAGCACGAGTGGCAGGAAAAGTCAATGCAGTTTCTCAAAGACAACCTCCAACACCCATGAGCACCCCCGGCATCAGCATCATAGTCCCCGTCTACAAAGCCCAGAGCTACCTACACCGTTGCGTCGACAGCCTCTTGGCTCAGACCTATACAAACTTCGAGCTCATCCTCGTCGACGACGGCAGCCCCGACAACAGCGGCGCCATCTGCGACCTCTACGCTCGCAAGGATCCACGCGTAAAGGTTTTTCACAAGACCAATGGTGGTGTCTCCTCGGCACGCCAGTACGGCATTGAGCACGCCGCCGGCCTCTACACCATCCACGCCGACCCCGACGACTGGGCCGACCCCACCATGCTCCAGGAACTATATGACCAAGCCATCGCCACGGATGCCGACATCGTCTTCTGCGACTACTACACCCACAAGAAAAGCCGCACATGCCACGTTTCACAAACCCCACAGAGCCTCCAGGCCAATGAGCTCCTCAAACAATTCCTGCGCCAGAAGCTCCATGGCGCCATGTGGAACAAACTAATACGCACCACCCTCTACACCCGACACAACATTACCTTCCCTCGCGAGATGACACGTTGGGAAGACCTCTTTGTCATCTGCACCCTCTACACCCACCCCGTCACCACCACCTATCTGCCCCGCGCCTTCTATCACTACGACCTCGGCACCAACCCCCACAGCCTCGTCAGGCAGAAGAACAACAAAGGCCTGCTATCGCAGATACATTTTGTAAAACATTTTCAAGCCATCCTACCACCGCAACAGTACGCGCAAGAACTCTACACCATCAAGGCCGTCACCAAGGAACTAGCCTACAACTCAGGCACCCTTTCCGCCCACGAGCTCCGCGAGCTGTATAGCGAAATCAACGCCCAATACATACAGTCGGCCAACCCCGCCAACCCCCGTCAGCTCTGCCTCGCCCGTTTCCTCAGCGGCCGCTACACCCTTGCACAATCCAAACGCATCCGCCGCCTCATCAGCCTCCTGCACCCCTTCACCAAACATTAACCTTTAACCTTTTCTCGTTAATCGTTAATCGTTAACCGTTCATCGTTCATCGTTAAATCCCTTTAACCTTTAACCTTTAACCTTTTTCTCGTTAACCTGTTGACGATGCCAACTCATCGCATCCCATGGGGCACAAACTGCGGCTGTGCTACCCATGACTATATGCTGTTGGCACCGTCGATGCCTCCGGCATTAATCGTTAAACGTTTTTTCTTATTACAATAAATTCATTAACTTTGCATCCGGTGGCCACACAGGCACCACAAAAACAAAATCACCAACAACAATGAAGATAGCAGTAGCAGGAACAGGATATGTAGGCCTCAGCATTGCCACCCTCTTGGCACAGCACAACGAGGTTGTTGCCGTTGACGTCATCCCCGAGAAAGTAGAGAAAATCAACAACCGCATCTCCCCCATCCAGGACGACTATATCGAGAAATACCTGACCGAGAAGCAGCTCAACCTGCGCGCCACCCTCGATGGCCGCCAGGCATACCGTGATGCCGACTTCATTGTCATTGCCGCCCCCACCAACTACGACCCCCAGAAGAACTTCTTCGACACCCACCACATCGAGGATGTCATAGACCTTGTCCTCGAGGTCAACCCCAATGCCACCATGGTCATCAAGAGCACCATCCCCGTGGGCTATTGCCGCAGCCTCTATGTGAAATACGCCAAGAAGTTCAAGGAGATGGGATGGGACACCACCCACAAGCTCCGCCTGCTGTTCTCACCCGAGTTCCTGCGCGAGAGCAAGGCCCTCTATGACAACCTCTATCCCAGCCGCATCATCGTCGGCTACCCCAAGATGATCGACCGTTTCGATGAGGAAAACAACGCCATCAAAGCCATCGCCGGCAACCACCTGGAAGAGGCCGCCCACACCTTTGCAGCACTCCTGCAGCAAGGCGCCATCAAGGAAGACATCCCCACCCTCTTCATGGAACTCAAGGAAGCCGAGGCCGTCAAGCTCTTCGCCAACACCTACCTTGCCCTGCGCGTCAGCTACTTCAACGAGCTCGACACCTATGCCGAGATCAAAGGCCTCGACTCCGCCGCCATCATCCAAGGCGTCGGCCTCGATCCCCGCATCGGCACCCACTACAACAACCCCTCCTTCGGCTACGGTGGCTATTGCCTCCCCAAGGACACCAAGCAGCTCCTTGCCAACTACCAAGAGGTACCCCAGAACATGATGAGCGCCATTGTCGAGAGCAACCGCACCCGCAAGGACTTCATCGCCGACCAGGTACTGCACATGGCAGGTTGGTATGGATACACGCAGAACAACGAATACGACTCATCGTTCAACGTTAAACATTCATCGCTCAACGTTCCCATAATCGGCGTCTACCGCCTCACCATGAAGGCCGGCAGCGACAACTTCCGCCAGTCATCCATCCAGGGCGTCATGAAACGCATCAAAGCCAAGGGCGCCCAGGTCATCATCTACGAGCCCACCCTCCAGGACGGCAGCACCTTCTTCGGCAGCCGCGTGGTGAACGACCTCGTCCAGTTCAAGGCCCGGTCACAGGCCATCATTGCCAACCGCTACGACACTGCGCTCGACGACGTAAAGTCCAAGGTCTATACCCGCGACATCTTCCGCCGCGACTGACAACCACCCATTGAAAAGCGAGCGATAGGGAGCATAACATCCTTTTAGCCCACGCCATGCCCTACAAGCGGCACATCCAGCACAAAGCAAAGGCGGACGAACAAAAAAGCTTTGTATTGTGTTATAGTCAATGACAACATACAAAGGATTTTCATAATGACATTTTCCTTTTTCACATCAATTATTTACGCAAACAATGATATAATGTGAAAATCGACTGCAAATGTTTTGAAAACGCCACACTTTTAGCTACTTTTGTAAACAACACATACAATGAGTGATGCGCAACCAAGCATGAGCGCGCGACAACACCATGGAACAATATTTCGACATACGATACGAGTTCGATGTGCCAACCGTGCACGCAACCATCGACAAGCACGTAACCGGCAAGCAAGGCGGCTACATATGCGTTGCCGACGGCAACATCCTCACAATGGTGCACAATGATAAGGAATATCGCGATGTGGTAAATGGCAGCATCTTCTCCATCTGCGACAGCAGCTGGGTGCCCAAATTCGTCAAGTGGATATACGGATACACACGCAAGCACTACTGCGGCAGCGACATCTTTATCGACATTATCCGCTCACGCAAATACCGCATGATATTCCTTGGCACCAAGCAAGCAGTCCTCGACGCCCTGCAGCAGAATCTCGCCAAGGAAAACCCCGATGTAGCCGGGATGACCTTCAAGGAACTACCATACTGTACTGTCGATAGTTTTGACTACCCTGGTATAGCAGAGATGATTGAACAGGACAAAGCCGATATCATATGGGTGGCACTTGGTGCACCCAAACAGGAGATGTTCATGCACCGTCTGCAGCCTCACCTCAAGCATGGCGTTCAAATTGCAGTTGGTGCTGCATTCAACTTCTATAGTGGCCTCAGCGATGCGCCACAAAGATGCCCCGCATGGATGCGTAAACTGCATCTTGAATTCATACATCGCATATTCAAGGAGCCCAAGAAACAGATCAAACGATGTTGGGGCATCGTCACCACACTGCCCGCAATCTTGCACAAAGAACGGAAAGCAAAAAACTGAAAAATAGTCAAAAAACAACATTTTTCATAAAAAAGCACTCGTTTTCAAAACAAAACGGGGCTATCAGGTGTTTATATTGCCTGTATTGACTAATAAAGCAGACACAATGGGATTTACAGAATGGCTGCGCGATAGGTTAAACGCAATGCGGGCACAGTCCGCACCGTTCGGGTCGCTTATACCAACCTGGACACCCTTACGCGTTTGCCGGCACCACTCCTCACTTTTATTGTGAAAAACCTTGCAAAACGGGCATCCCATGTGGTATATTTGCAACAAACTCAAAAAAGCAGAACCACATGAACAAAGACATCCCCGGCGCCATCAACCTGCGCCAAGCACTCCATGCCCACGCCCTCAAGCTCACCAACGGCAACCAACACCTCAGCCAGGAACTCCTCCACAACACCATCAAACGCATCGCCGCAACCGCAGCCGCCTATCACCCCGGCCTCGGCTTCATCGCATGGGCCAAGATGGTAATGGAAAACACCTTCGACGCCACCACCCCGTGTGCCGACGTCTGCAAGCTCCGCTACCTCTGCTACCACGGTACCATCACCCCCACCACGCACAGCCATGATAGCACATACACCATCCTCCAGCAACTCCACACCATGTCACGCCTCACACCCCACCAGGCCGCCGTCGTCACCCTGCGCCTCAAAGGCTACACCCCGGCTATCATCGCCAAGCAAATGGGCAACACCACCAACCACGTAAAAGCCCACATCCAACAAGCCACCCACATCCTCAACCACATCTGGGACAACTAATAACACAACTCGCCAACCATTAATCGTTAACCGTTAATCGTTCATCGTTAAATCCCTTTTCCCGTTAACCATTAACCGTTAATCGTTAAACGTTAATCGCTACTCGTTAAATCCCTCTAACCTTTTCCTTTTCCCGTTCCCCTTTAATCATTAATCGTTAAACGTTCATCGTTTTAGTCCCTTTCGCACAATATCACGGAATAAATTGTGAAAAATAGTTAAAAACAACACTTTTTATTAAAAAAGCCACTCGTTGGCAGAACAAAAGCGGCCGTCAATTGTTTACATAAGTATAAATAACCCAAAAAGTATGAAACAATGGAACCCACAGACATAGAACGACAGCTGCTCAAAGCCAGCAAAAAGCTACGCGACTACGCCTACAGCCTCACGCACGATTTGGACCGCACCGACGACCTCCTGCAAGAGACCTTCCTCCGCATCCTCAACAACGCCCACAACTACAAGGAGCGAGGGCACTTCTATGCGTGGGCAAGCAAAGTCATGCACAATGCCTTCCTCAACAACACCAAGCACGAGGAAGACACCACCTTCATCGAGGAATTCGCCACCCCACTCCCCGACGACGAGTCCCACACCCACTGCGGCGATACCCCCACCGGCGTCAAGGAAATCTACAAAGCCATCGACAACCTCCCCGAGAAATCCGCCAAGGCCATGCGCCTCTTCATCAGCGGCCACAAGTACATTGAAATATCCGTAATCATGCAAATCCCCATCGGCACCGTCAAGACCCGCATCAACAAATCCCGCGAAAAACTCAAAAAAGACCTCAAGGATTACCTGAATTAACAGCGTGTTGATAGACAATGGCTGCAGCGATAGGTCAAGCGCAGTGCGGGCACAGTTCGCACAGCGCTTGACAAGATGCTGTTTGCACCGTCAATGCCCTCGGTTTTCCGTTTACACATTTCCGTTTACAACCCTCGGTTTTTCAGTTTTCCGTTTTCCCTTTTCAGTTCTCCGTTTACAACCCTCAGCTTTCAGCTTTCCGTTTCGACAACACTCGCTGTTCGCGACCCTCAGGGCACGACCTAAACCCGTGCAACCTGCGACCATCCGCTGCTCATGTTATCGAAACTTCGTTTTCACCTTTTCCCTTTAACCTTTCACCTTTAATAAAAAACATTCATTACTTAAATTTTGTTATTAATAATGTAATTATTAAATTTGCAAGAAATGGTATTTTGAGCCAATTATATACAAGCAAAACAAATTCAAGTAAAAACCGATGAGCGACAACTCACAAAATAATAAACGCATAGCCAAGAACACGGTTGTTCTGTATATCAGGATGATAGTAATGATGGTTATCAGTTTCTTCACAACACGCGTAATTCTAAATGCACTTGGTGTTGTAGATTATGGTATCAACAATGTTGTCGGTGGCCTTGTTGCCATGTTCTCTTTGCTTTCCTCTTCATTATCAAGCAGTGTAAGTCGTTTTATCACATTCGGTCTTGGTAAGGGGAACCTGGAAGAATTGAAGAAAATCTTCACAACAGCAATAAACATCCATGTTATATTAGCCATCATTGTCATCATAGCCATTGAAACCGTCGGTGTGTGGTTCTTGAACAACAAGATGGTCATCCCCATCGAGAGGTTGCATGCTGCAACTTGGGTATTACATTGCTCTGCTATAACGTTTGCCATTGGACTTTTGTCTGTTCCATACAACGCAGCTATTATAGCACACGAAAGGATGTCTGCTTTTGCATATATGACAATCTTTGATGCCGTCGCCAAGCTATCAATAGCATATGCTATTAAATTTTATGGTGGAGACAGGCTCATTCTTTTTGCCATATTGAATATTATTCCATTAGCTATATCACAAATCATCTATTGGACATACTGCAAGCGTAAATTTGAAGAATGTGCATACTCATTCTCTTGGGACAAGGGCACATTTAAAGAAATTTCGGGCTTCGCGATGTGGAACTTTATTGGATGTACCGCAGGACTCATGAAAGACCAAGGTGTAAACATTGCAATAAACATGTTTACAGGCCCCGTAATCAATGCTGCACGTGGCATTGCAATGCAAGTCAACAGCATTGTATCACGTTTCATTCAGAATTTCACTATTGCACTGAACCCACAAATCATCAAGGACTACGCAGCCGGAAATCTTGAAAGAATGCACAAGCTGATATTCACAGGTACACGTTTCTCATATTTCCTATTCATGTTCCTTTCTATACCTATTTTTTTTGAGATAGAAAGTATTCTTTTACTTTGGCTGGGCCAAGTGCCTGAACACACAGTGCTTTTTACGCGCTTGGTGCTCATCCTGACTTTGTGCGAAATTATATCCCAAACGCTTATAACCGCACAGTCCGCTACTGGAAAAATACGCAATTACCAGATAGTTGTTGGCGGAATTCTTTTAATGAATTTCCCAATATCATACCTGTTGCTTTATCTTGGATTCGCGCCCGAAGTTACGGTAATTGTTGCCATAATAATTTCGCAAATATGCCTTTTAGCACGTCTTTTATTTTTAAGGACGATGGTGAAACTGCCTGTGAAACAATTTGTAACAGATGTTTATTTCAAGGTCATCCTTGTTACCATCCTGTCAGCATTGTTGCCACTCGTTTGCTATGTGCTCATACAACCATCAATTACAAGATTTATCATCATCGGTTTGACTTCAGTAATGACATCTGCGACATGCATATATTACGTCGGCTGCAACCATAACGAGCAGAAGAAAGTAATAAACGCGATTGTAAAAATAAAGAAAAAGCTACTGCATTAATGATTAATATAGTAAACAAAAAAGATTGTTGCGGATGCAGTGCATGCGCACAACGTTGCCCAAAGCAATGCATATCAATGCGAGCAGACAATGAGGGCTTCCTATACCCCATTGTAGACACCGCAACATGCATTGACTGTGGTTTGTGCGAAAAAGTATGCCCAGTCATTAATCAAGCAGAACCACAACTACCTCTAAAAGTTTATGCAGCATACAACAAAAACGAAGAGGTAAGGATGCAGAGCTCGTCTGGTGGAATATTCACAATATTAGCCGAAGAAACCATCAAAAAGGGCGGTGTCGTTTTTGGAGTCAAATTCAATGAGGATTGGATGCCCGAGTTCGATTACACCGAGACCATAGAAGGCATTACCCCATTCCGTGGGAGCAAGTATGTACAAGCAATAGTTGGCAATGCATATAAAGAGGCCGAAAGATTCCTAAAGTCAGGACGTGAAGTGCTTTTCAGCGGCACACCATGCCAAATTGCAGGACTAAAGAAGTATTTGCAAAAAGAATATGACAAGCTCGTTACAGTCGACATCATCTGCCATGGCGTGCCCAGTCCCAAAGTTTGGGACATGTATCTCAAAGAAACATGCTCCAAACTATTGAAGACTATACCGGATAGAAAAAATTCAGTCGTCTCCGCCAATGGCGGAGAATATAAATCTTGCATTGAAGCTATAAGCTTCCGCAGCAAGATTACCGGATGGAAAAAATTCAGTTTTCTGTTAAAACTGAATTTTTCCAACTACGATGGAAAAAATACAGGCGTTTTTGCCGAGACGCTCGACAAAAACGCCTTCATGCACGCATTCCTCAGTGATACAATACTGCGTCCATCATGCCATGCCTGCCCTGCAAAGCAAGGTAAAAGCCATAGTGATATTACAATTGCAGACTTTTGGGGCATCAATATTGTAGACCCCGCATTCGATGATGATAAGGGTTGCGGAGTTATTTTCATTAACACAACCAAAGGCGAAACTTCATACCCGACATCGCGAACTGTTTACAAAGAAAAAAACTTTGATGAAGTTATAGCATACAATAGTGCATACTATCAAAGCAGCAAACCACATCCAAACAGAAAAAAATTTTTCAAAGGACTAAATGATTGCACAGAGTTGTCATCATATATCCCCAAGATGCAAAAACGAACCTTTAGAAGCAGAATAACCAACAAACTTAAAAGATTCGTTAAAGCAATATTGCAAAAAACAGGATTATCAAAATAAGAATTATGAAAATAGGAATAATAACCCAACCTTTAGAGACCAACTATGGAGGATTATTGCAGAACTATGCCTTACAACGAGTTATGCGTGATTTAGGGCATAATGTTTACACCCTCAACAAAAAACCTTTCGACATATACACCTGCCGTTGGGATGTGATTATACGTTGGGAATTTAAGCGATATATAAACAAGTTGTTTAATATTGAATATCCATTTTCACAAAAAGAATACTGCAACATAAAAAAAAATTGTGCAGTTTTTGTAGAAGACAATATATCCACAACAAAACTTTTCCGTAGCAACAAAAAACTTAAGAAAATTATTAAAGAGCACAAATTTGATGCGTATGTTGTAGGTAGCGATCAAGTATGGCGACCTTGCTATTCATATAATATCTTTAATGATTTTCTTGCTTTTTGTAAAGAACAAACGAATGTCAAACGTATTGCATATGCAACATCATTTGGTGTAAACGAATGGGAATTCAACAAAAAAGAAACAAAAAAATGTTACAATTTAGCAAAATTATTTGATGCTATTTCTGTACGCGAAGAATCTGGAATTGCATTGTGCAAAGATTATTTAGGCGTCAATGCCATACAGGTTTTGGACCCTACTCTATTATTAGAAAAAGAAGATTACATTAAATTGGTAGAAAAAGCAAAAGAACCGGTTTCTGAAGGCAAGCTATTCTGCTATGTTATAGACAATAACGAACAGATAGAGAAATGTGTGAAGAATATTGAGAATGAACTCTCACTAAAGAGTTTTAAAGTAAAAGCAAAAAACGACAAGTGGACATTAAAACGCAGAGAGGATATAAATGACCATATCATACCTTCGCCCAACAGATGGCTACGCGCTTTTATGGATGCAGAAATGGTTTTTACCGACTCTTTCCATGGTTGTGCATTCTCAATAATATTCAACAAGCCTTTTTGGGTAATTGGAAATAAAAAAAGAGGTAATGCACGTTTCGATTCTTTGTTGAATTTATTTAACCTTGAAAATAGAAGAGTAGATATAAACGATATCAGCAATATTGATTTAACCCTACCTATAAATTGGGACAAAGTAAACTCCATTAAAAAAGAGTGGCAAGAAAAATCAATAAATTTCCTTAAAGAAAATTTATAATATCATGCAGACTGAAATATCAGTAATAATACCTGTTTACAAAGCAGAAAAACACATCCGTAGATGTGTTGACAGCGTTTTAACACAGACATTCAACGACTTTGAACTCATTCTGGTAAATGACGGTAGTCCAGACCGAAGTGGTATGATTTGTGATGAACTTGCCGAGAAAGATTCTCGCATTAAGGTCATCCATAAAGAGAACAGAGGTTCCAATTCGGCACGACGTAATGGTTTTCTTTACAGCACAGGTAAATACTTGGTTTTTTTGGATTCCGATGATACACTTGCCGAAGAAGCATTAAGCATACTATATAATAATATAACCCAAGGGTATGATATAGTGAAAGGATGCGTTGTTAAAATTGATGACCAAAATAAAATTATCTCAACAGAACAATACCTATTCCCAGAAGGTACAATCGAATGCAAAGAAGATATAATAATAAAAATATTCAACGAAGATATTGCCCCCTACTTATGTGGCGCAATATACAAAAGGGATTTATTCACTGTAGAAATATTCAACAAAAGCATTGAAGCTAATATTTCATTTGCAGAAGATTGGCTTACAAATTTATTAATAGCAGACAAAATACAAAAAATTTTATGCATAAAAGATATTGTATATAACTACTATGTAAATAATGCATCTATAACACTTTCC
Organism: Bacteroidaceae bacterium; assembly: GCA_017555845.1. Classification (GTDB taxonomy): domain Bacteria; phylum Bacteroidota; class Bacteroidia; order Bacteroidales; family Bacteroidaceae; genus HGM04593. Next base: position 23,347 of record JAFZFO010000014.1, read on the forward strand.
AGGGTTGTAAGTCTTGATTATTTCAAACGTATAGATAAAATCTTGGACAAAGAAGGTTTTTTTAACAAGACTTTTTTAAAAGAATTCATTGAAGCAAGAACATGTTTTTTATATATAAGAAACTTATTTATACCGGAATTCAGCTTTAATTTCCAGAATTATAAAAAGGCTAAAGAGTTATTAAAGAACAAGACCGTACATGCCTTGACTAAGCAGAAGATTGACAAAAAATTCTTGTTGTTTTTTAACATCCTTCCACTATACATTGCATATACTAGAACTTATTGCTTGTTATTCCTAATTTTAAGACAGCATTGCAAACGTAGAAAGATACTCAATTAATGTCATTATATATGAGATTAATTCATCATATTAATATTAGAAATATTATAAATTACTTCCAGCATTTTTACAAATTGTTATTAACTTAATAATATTGAAAACATGATAAGCGTTATTACTGTATGTTATAATGCAGAACAACTTATTGAAGGCACTCTCCGTTCAACACTTCAACAAAAAGACGATCAGTATGAATTGATTATTGTTGATGGACTATCAAGAGACAAGACCTTGAACGTTGCCAAGCAAATTATTGAAGAATTTGAATTCCCTGAAACCAGATATAGGATTTTGTCAGAAAGGGATAATGGCATTTATGATGCTATGAACAAAGGCGTAAAGCTGGCTAAAGGCGATTATGTCATTTTTATGAATTGCGGTGATTCGTTTAACAACCCCAATGTATTAAGTACACTTGAAACATTTTCTCAAAGGAACAATGCTGATGCCATATACGGAGATACACGTATACAATTTTATGAAGGCACTGGATTGTATTGTGGTGAAATAGGTAATGGAGACGATATTATGCCTTTTAGCCATCAATCAATAATTGTCAAGCGCGAACATCTTATAAACCACCCTTTTGACACATCATACAAGATACTGGCAGACAGAGAATTCTTTACATGGATGAGAAACAACAAATTAACTTTTGCACATTGCGATGTAGTTGTTTCCAATTATGATGCACGCGAAGGATTAAGTGAAAACAATCCATTAAAAATGGCATTCGAAAGGGATAGATTAACAGGAAAGGTTAATGGTAAACTTTATTTTATAAGAAAACTAATTCTTACCTTCACCATCGGTTTGATACAACCTATTAAAAGGTTGTGTCCTCGCAAAATTTTGAATGTTTATTTTAGAAAGAAAAGAAAATTCATACAGTGGATTTAAAATTATGGATCTATCTATAATTATACCAGTATATAATGCAGGCGCATTGATTAACAGATGCCTCGACTCCATATTCTCCCAACAGGGCAAATATGAAATAGAAGTTATATGCATTGACGACGGCAGTACAGATAATTCTGTCGAACTTATCAAAAGCAGAAAAGAGGATAATATTATTATACTGCAGCAGGAGAATGCCGGCCCTGCTAAAGCCAGAAACAAAGGAATGAATGTTGCAAGAGGACGATATATGGCATATCTTGACGCCGATGACTATTGGTTGCCCGGTTTCATTGAAGAAACAATTGCCTTCTTGGATTCCAACACCGAATGCATTGCTGTCACAGTGGGACAAAAGCATATAACCACATCAGGTACTCATATATTACCTGCAATAATTAACAATAATGATGTCACTCCACAAGTATTAGATGACTTCTACTCTTTTTGGCTACAACACAACCATATATGTACAGGCAGTATTGTCATAAAAACCGAGATTGCAAAAGCCACCGGAGGACAACGTGAGGATTTGCGTATATGCGAGGATTTGGAATTCTGGACACTTATTGCCACCTATGGAAAATTGGGGTTTATCCCTAAAATGTTTTTTGTAAGTGACGGAAGTAAAGTTGCAGAAACAATTGGTTGGGTTGAGAAACATATCAAACGTTGGAACGCAGCTGTTCCTGTAGAGTGTTGGGAAGAGCGTCTTCTGCGACGCCTACCCAAACAGCTTCCAGACGCATATATACAAAAACGCGGAGAGATAGCACAGAATTTAGCGTACACGATACTTCTATCCAAACGGTACGACTTGGCACGAACGCAAATACTGAAATACGGCAAAGATTTCCCTAGTGGTAAAATGAAAAAAATATTGACCTTAAGCGCTAAAAGTTCACTGACTTGGTTTGTTGTCTCAAGAGTTTTAATGTACAGAGAATATCATCGTAAATAATTATGCTATTTAATAGTTTTAATTTCATAACATTCTTCTTTTGCGTATTGCTACTATTGATAATAGAGCAATATACGACAAAACGCATTGTAGTGCGCAATACATTGTTATTGGTAGCGAGCTACATTTTTTACGGTTGGTTCAACATCGGTTTCCTGCTTATACTATTTTATGTAACATTAGTCAACTACGCAACGGGCTATTTGCTATCTAAAAAAAGCAAGCACAGCAAAGCGACACTGGGAACAGGAGTTATTCTGTCACTTTTGCCATTGCTTTTTTATAAATACTCGACATTTATAGTAAGCAACATACAGTTATTGATTAACGGGAATGCCGACACAGGATTCCAGAGCAGTTGGATTATGCCGGTGGGCATCTCCTTCTTCACTTTTCAGGCACTCTCCTATTCTATTGATATCTACAGGGGAAAAATCACAGTTGAACGTTCCCTGCCTGAATTTATGCTGTTTGTTGCGTTTTTCCCCACCATCCTCTCCGGTCCCATTGAAAAGGAACGTAACCTGTTGCCACAGATAAAGAGCTATCGCCCAATAGCTATCAATAACTTTATGGAAGGTGCAATGACATTCATCTGGGGTCTGTTCAAGAAGATTGTCATTGCCGACCGCCTATGCGCGTACGTCGATTGGGTCTATGGCAGTGCGGAATACCAATCTGGTGCAACATTGGCATTTGCAGCAGCATTATACAGCATACAGATCTATTGCGATTTCAGTGGATACTCCGATATGGCATGGGGCGTAGCAAAGGCTTTGGGCTTTGATGTAACCCGCAACTTCCGTTTCCCATATTTTGCAACAACAATAAAGGAATTCTGGCGCAGATGGCACATATCGCTCACATCGTGGTTCACGGAGTATGTCTACTTCTCATTAGGCGGCAACAGAGTCCGCCTAAAGGTACGATGGGTATTCAACATATCAATGGTATTCCTGCTCTCTGGTATATGGCACGGAGCATCGTGGAACTTCTTGCTATGGGGATGCTTGCATGCAGTATATTACCTTATGGAGTATGCTTGCGGAATACATCGCAAAGATTACAAGCAGCCACGTTACTTACGCCTACCGGCCAATATATTGGTTTTTGTTTTGGTTACAATAGCTTGGATATTCTTCCGCATTGAGGATTTCTCAACGGCAACATCTGTTATTGGCAAAATAGCAACAGATATAGCATCCCCCATAGCAATGGGAGCATCTACATTCACATTTGCTTGCAACATGCTTTTGTTAGTTGTATTTATTATATTCGATTGGTTACTATATAAACACATAGCGTTGAAAGAAGAAAAACTTGGAGAGCCAACATTTGTAAACATCATTTGGCCGGTTGTACTACTTGTGATGATTGCAATGTTCAGCGTCTCCGCAGACAATTTTGTATATTTTCAGTTTTAATGAGGAACTTGGAATGTCTATCTTTAATTGCTAATCATTATAAAAATGAAATACATAAAAGGACTTATTATAATTATCATACTGTTCTTCACTTGTGACTTTGCAGTTGAGCGGTTTATGAAGCACGGTATTGATGAGATGTATGGTTTGAACCAGTATGCTGACGTTTTGCTTATCGGTCACTCACATCTTATGCTCGCAACTGACAAGCAACAGATGGAGAACGACCTAGGAATGAAGGTTTCAAAATACACACGTGAGGGTGTGAACGTATCAGACCGTAAAATCATGATACAGCAAATCCTTGATTCGGGATATGGCGATTCGTTGAAGATTGTACTATATGGAGTAGACCTCTGTACTTTCACAGGTGAAGGTTTGAGCGCCAATTCATATAAGTTATTCTATCCTTTCATTGATGATAAAAATATCGGCAACTACATACGTCAACAAGGTGGAGCAAAAGACTATTGGCTTCACAAGTTGGTACGCACAAGCCGTTACAGCGATGATGGTTTCAAGAATGGAGCTTTCCGTGGATGGTTGCACAACTGGAGTAACTTGAAAAGCGGAACAGTTGACATTGAAGCCTACAAGCGACGTTTGCAGAATGGTGATGAACGACATATACAAATGAATCCCGAACTAATTGCTGAGTTCAAGGAGAGCATTGGAATGCTTACTGAACGTGGTATAACAGTAGCATTGGTCAATACACCGACATTGGATTTACTCAACAACTTTGAAGCGGACAAGTACGATATGATAGTAGAGTGGTTTCAGACTTATGCCGATGAACGGCTATTGGTTGAGTACTGGGATTTCAATCCAGAATACTCATCTCAACATGAGCTATTCTATGATCGCCTACATCTCAATTCAATAGGGCAGAAAGTTATCAGTAAAGAAATTACCCAAAGTTTAAAGAATTTATATGATTAATAATTTAATATATATATACAGACTTTTTCCCAAAAGTATATGGAAGCTAACTTTGCTTCAAATACTTTTCGTTGCAAGAACAACTTTTTTTACAACCAACAGAACCGTCGGTGATTATTCTATTGCATCAAGTTCATCAAGCGCAATAGTTCTTTTAGTCATTATATTATCAATATACGTCATACTAAATAACTATCGTTACTTCAGACAAGCCAATAGAATCATTTCAAAATTAGTTATATTTTATCTTGTTTGCGTTGGCAGCCTTGTCTGGGCTGGCGTTCATATTGTCATAATATTCAAAGCGCTTGAAGTTTTTTGTAACATTTATTTAATGTATATAATTGCATCAAAAATAGGTAACACTAGGTTACTGCTTATATATATCATAGTTTTATCGACAATTATGACATATCTTGATGTAATAAATTCTATGAGGCTGTTTGGGTTCGGCTTTCATCACACAAACTCATATAGTATGTCTGCCATGATTGGTTTCCTGCTATGTCTCCAAGCCAAAAGGTATAATTTATTAAGTTCAAAGGAAGCGAATATCTTCATGATACTGAACTTATTGGCTATAATAGGTGGTACAAGCAGCGCTACATATATATCATTTATAGCAGGACTTATACTTGTATATTCATCCAACAAGAAAGGCTTCAATTTCGGAAAGATATTGTTTGTTTCTTTTTTAACGGTCATTATATATCATCTGTTCAGCGACATTATTTTTGAATTCATTTTCCAAGGTAAATCACAACAAGATATAGAAACAGGAACTGGAAGAAGCGCTATTTTCGAAGCTAGTATAAACAGTTGGCGAGATAGTCCCATATTGGGTCATGGTTATATAATCGGAGAAAGGAATCTTGGAGAATACGGTTTGGGTATAAACGTTTTATCAACGCACAACTCCTATTTGTCGGTTCTTGTGGATACTGGAATTGTAGGCTTATTCTTTTTCTTGAACTATTTGATTTCATGGGTATACAATTTACTCAAGAAGTCAAGTAAAAACGTATATGCAGCAATTCTACTACCTGTCGTTATTGCATGCAGCATCAACTGTCTTTCATTCCCTGCAATTGGAGCTGATTGGACTTATGTTGGTTCATTGATTTTTCTTATGTACATTATGACTAACTTATATATGAATAATAACACTATCAAATCATAAACTTATGAAGCTATTGTGGATTAACCCTTCTTTTTTAGATTACAGAATACCTTTATATAGAACCATTAATCACTTACTTAACGGTCAGTTCTCATTAATATTTTCTAAGCGCAGAGTCCCGCAAAGATGTATAGATAAGATTCAAAAAAATATTGGAGAAAATGCACTAGGACTTGAAAAGGACAAGCTTATATCATTTGGACAAAAAATAGAATTTGCAAACAAAGGTATCAGCATTCCTTTTACAAAGGGATTATACAAATTGATAAAAAGCAGCAAGCCTGACATTATCATTGCAGAAGGTTTCTTTCAATTCACGCCATTAGCTGTACTATACTCGTTTATAAATCGAAAGCCGCTGTTAATAGCATATGAACGGACAGCACACACAGAGCGTAACTGCCCATTATGGAGACGACTATACAGACGCTTTATAGGTATTTTTGTAAGTGGTTATATTGCAAATGGACAATTGACAAAGGAGTATTTAATTTCACAAGGTATTAAACGAGAAAAGATATTTACCGGTGCAATGTGTGCTGACAGTGAGGGTTTAGCACAAAAAGTAGCAGCACTTCCTAGCGAAGAAAAAAAACTAATAAAGACAAACTTAATTGGTAAAGAAGGTAACGGCTTATTATACATCTTTGTAGGCAGGATCATTGAGTTAAAAGGAGTCAACAATCTTCTTGAAGCATGGTCTGAACACATCATAAGCAATCCTAAAGATAAATTACTAATTGTTGGTGATGGTCCCCTACTGAAAGAATATCAAAAAACATATCCAAACAAATCCATAATTTTCACAGGTGGAATAGACTACTCGGATATATACAAATACTATGCAGTTTCAGATGTCTTTATTATCCCAACTTTAGAGGATAATTGGAGTCTTGTAGTACCCGAAGCGATGGCTTGCGGTTTGCCTATCGCTTGTTCGATATATAATGGTTGCTACCCAGAATTAGTAAAGAAAGATATAAATGGAATAACTTTTGACCCATTAAAAAAAGAAAGCATTATAGAAACTTTAGCTTATTTCCATACACAGGACCTTGGGATAATGGGTAAAAACTCCATTGAGATTGAAAAAAAATACAACCCAGAAAACACAGCAAACAATATCATTAATGCTATTACACACATATATAATAGTAAGAAATAGAAAAAAACATTTGTTTTCGCAAGCTTTTAGGTAATGATATTGGTGTTGACCTACGACTTGTTTTTTCGCGAACTTGTCATCATGACCATACCTTAACGAAAACATAAAAAATGTTCTTGATAAGTGTAGCGAACTAATGGACAAGAACCGAAAATCGATGTTCGCAGGGGGTAAAGTCAATGTATCTGAAATAGATACTTCATTTTACTCAATATGACAAACACTATTTGGATCTACAGTTATATTGTTGCTAACTATTTTTTATATATGCAAAAAAAACGACTGCTTTTCATCACTCCGTTGCCACCACCTGTACATGGCAGTGCAATGGTAAGCCAATACATAAAGGAGTGCCGTGAGTTGCAAGATGAATTCCAATGTGACTTTGTAAACCTCTCAACATCACGTCACATTGACGAGATTGGGAAAAGATCGCTAATGAAATATATTCGTTTCTTTGGAGCATATTTTATTACGTTCTGGAGGTTGCTGACGCACCGTTATGCTCTATGCTACCTGGCAATAACCTGCCATGGTTTGGGTTTCCTTAAAGATGCACCGTTTGTGTTGCTGTGCAAGCTGTTCGGTAGAAAGGTTGTGATACACCAGCATAACAAGGGTATGAGCAAGTGTGTAGAGAAGCAACCTTACAAATGGTTATTGCCGGTGGTATACAGGAACACAAAAGTCATTCTGCTATCGTGGCATCTGTACACTGACATAGAGAAGATTGTCAAGAAAGAGCAAGTAATTATTTGCCCCAACGGTATCCTTGAGCTATTTGACGAAGAACCACATTTTGAGCGTAATAACAATGTTCCACAGCTTTTGTTCCTGTCGAACCTGATTCCAAGCAAGGGAGTGTATGTACTGCTCGATGCTTTAAAAATTCTCAAAGAGAAGGGATATAAGTTTTTATGCAACTTTGTAGGCGGAGAGAGCAAGGAAATTACAAAGGAGATCTTTGCTCAGACTGTAGAAGAACGTGAGCTGGACGGAATGGCTATGTACCATGGACCAAAATATGGTAAAGAAAAGACTGCATTCTTCACTAACTCTGATATTTTTGTTCAACCTACATTTGAAGACTGTTTCCCCTTGACACTCTTGGAAGCAATGCAGTACAAACTGCCTATAGTTTCAACTGATGAGGGCGCGGTTCCCGATATGGTAAAAAATGAGACCAACGGTTTCGTTTGCAAAAGAATGGATGTTGATTCAACAGCTGATGCTATTGCAAGATTATTGGATAGCAAAGAATTGCGTACCCTATTGGGTGAGAATGGATATAGACTGTTCAAGAAGTATTATACATTAGATGTCTTCAACAAAGGTATAACCGAGATTTTAAAAGAACAGATATAATTATGGCCAAGTAAGGCTGATCTGACCCCAAAAAGTTAGACAAAAAACTTTTGGGGGTCACTTCACTTCAGGCACAAAAAGGACTTAATATAAAAAGCATTTATAAATACATGTCTAAAAAAAGAAAAAGCAATATCGAGTTGTTAAGAATAATTTCAATGATGTTAGTACTATTATGTCATTACGTACCAACTCGTGAAAATGGTATGCATAATGGTGTCAATGCGCTAAATGAGAATTTATTGGGAACAATTATCAATCTTGAACTAAGAAGCCTTAGCATCGTTTGCACGCATTGCTTTATTTTAATATCTGGATACTTTGGTATCAAATTCAAAATAAAATCATTAGCAAATCTTTTATTCCAGATGTTATTTTGGTGCATTGTTTGCATTATTATAGCAGCTTTGTTAGCGGGAGATTTATCCCCAGTCCCATCCATTAAAACATTCATCACATCGATTGTATATGGTTGGTTTCCTTGCGGTTACATCATATTATTCATTGTTTCTCCTATTTTAAATTCTTTTATAAACTCTTGTTCTGAGAAGGAATTAGGCAAATACATTATATACTTTTATTTGTTAAGCACAATAGGTGGATATATACTAGGCTTCACAGATTTCAATGCAGGAATGAGCGCTTTGAGTATGTGTGGGCTATATTTAATTGGAGCATATTTGAGAAGCAGCAAACTGAAAATATTCACTCTAAAAGCAAGAGGAGATTTATTGATGTACATAGGATTAGGTGTTTTAATGGTAGTAATAAACTTGGTATTATTATATTTTAAGATATACTCATCACCATATGGATATCTTAATCCAATAGTAATAGCAATGTCAATATACCTATTCTTATACTTTTTAAAGATTGATATAGGCAGTAATAAAATCATAAATTTCTTTTCGGCTTCAGCATTCTCCATATATTTATTCCACTGCAATATATACACTGGAGATTATATAAGCCAAATTTGGAAAGATATTAATATACATTTTGGTATATTATCGTCAATATTAATGGGGTTGCTTTCATTTATTACAATATACCTATTTTGCACTTTAATAGACCAAACACGTATATCTATATACAAAAAGATTATCAGCAAATTTCAACAATAAGATTATACATTACTTTCCCAAAAACCATCTGTCGCTACAACCAAGCCACAAGTTCTTGCAGAATTTTACGCAGGGGTGGTGGTACCGCACTCTTGAATATGCCATTTTTTTAATAAAGAAAGCCAGCGGCAACGACAAAGGAAAAATCATTGCCCACCTGAAAGAACATTATAACATAGTGCTATGAGCATGTAAATAAACAAAGTGTGCCGCGTTATCACAACGGGGCACACTTTCCTCCCTATCACAGGAGTTCTGCTTTTTTTGAAAATTGTATAACATCACAAAGATAGTGCATCATTTTTGAGTTTACAAATATTTTTAGCCTTTTTTTGCTATATCAATATAAATCATTCGTGCAGGAATAGATTTTTCGCTACGTTCTGTCGGGATAACTTCGTTTTATTCGGGCGAACAAATATCGCCCTTGCATTTATACAGTTCCCACTCCTCTAATTCCAGCAGTGTTGCCACTCTATAATGCTCACTTGTGGCACTCACACCTTTGCCCTCACGGAAGAATACACGTTCTTCAATTGGAAGATTCTCAAGATTCTGGGTGTAATAGACACCCTTCTGTTTTTCAAGTTTATTCATAGACAATAGTTATTTACCGTTTTATACATTATTGAACCCTCGGTTTTATCAAACCTCGGCTTTAACCATTAACCTCTGACCTTTAACCTTTGTTTCATTAGGCGCAAACTAATGAAACAAGCGGTTGTGCTTCAAGCGCTGCAACAATCTCTGCATCATCGGCGAGGCGTGCATAAGCATCGGGGTGCAGCGTTATATTTATTACTGTTGTTGGAGTTGCATTTTGAATTATATAATAAATACTTTCTTTTGAAATTTTTGACGAATAGCTAAAGTTTGCATTATAGTTCAACTTACATAATCTGATATATTCCAATGCATAAGCGTTATGAAAATTTTCTGATGCATTTGGAGTATAGGCATCTATTACCCTTACCTTTTTTATATTGAAAAACAATTCTTTAGCTGTCATTGCAGTTGTATTTGCATAGATAGACCACTTATTGTTGGACACCCACTTAATAACCTCAAGATCATTGGTTGATGCGAAATGGTTAGCTCCAGTAATCAACAATCCATCAATAATTCTCATTCCGCCATTAAAGCCAAACAATGTGCGATAACCAACGAATGAATTATCCTGAAAAAAACGAGATTGATTCTTGGCCGAGAGAAAAACCGTCATATCATCTTTATGTTGGTAGATTTTCATCATCTCATCTTCATCAATATCGCCCAAGCCATTCAAGTAGTAATGACCAGGAAGATGGTCAACAACCTCGCCCCAGAATGCAGTTCGCGGAATTACCTCATCAGTACCATTATACTCCGCTCCCGCAGCTATGTACAGTGGGCGCAATGGGTTTTCAACCTTCGTGCGCACATCGGCAGCAAGTTTCTGTGCGGTAATGGCGCCATCCTGGATATCGCTTGTTTTTGCAGCACCAAGGTCTACCCAGGTTCCCCACTCAATAGAGGTTGAGCCACGGCCGGTGCGGGTTTTGTAAGCAAAGTTGCTGTCGGTATTCAAGGCATACTTGAACTGGCTGATGCATCTTGTCTTGCCGGTGGCGGTGGCGGCGACATAGTTGTTGATGACTACCATTACAAAGGTTTCGTAATGAGTGCCTCCATTAGTATAGATACCGCTATAGATGCCATTATCGGTAAAATTGTCAAGAGAGGGCACAACACCCACCTGTACATTCTGTTGCATCTTACCCCACATCTCCCATCCATTGCCGGCGGCAAGCTGTTCCTTGGTTGCAGCACGGCCGGTGCGCACATAGATATCGCCATCGCCACCGGTGCGGTTACTGAGGCTTAGAACCTGTGTCACGCACTTGTCATCACTTTCGCCGGTGCCACTGATGGAGCTGTCGAGCACCTGCAGGCGGGCATGGAAAGTGTGCCCGGGAGCGGCATTGTCAATGGGAAGGCCGTCGCTGTCGTTGATGCGTTCACCTGTGATATGGTAAGTTCCTGCCGTTGTAAATGTGTCAATGTGCGACATTGAGTTCCACCTTACTCTGTTTTCCTTGCAGCTCCAGCTTGTCCATACCGGCATGCCGTTGACATTGCCGCATGTACGGGAGTAGATAAAGACACTGCCCGTGCCACGTTCCACTTTGGTTATCTCCTGCATGGTGGTGCGTCCGTGCTGCAACATGGAATTGGGGGCGTGGTCCTTGACAACAATGGTTACAATGTCTTCGTTAGCTAAGCTGCACGGCAAGTGGGAAGTGCCGTCGTCACCACTGACACGCATTGTGTAGACACCATTCCACACAAGTTCATCGATGTTTGTGAGTTGCTGCCACGGAGCAGCATCACTGTCAATTAGTTTGCGATACTCAATTTTCATTTTCTAATGTATTTTATGGTTTTCATTTCAAAAAAAGGCAGGCACCGCCGGGAAGATCAAGAATTGATAGATTGAAATTGAAAAAGCTATGTATAAATTTTTTAAAGCAATAATATAGAAGTTGACCCAATGTTGACATTATTCGCGAATTTGTCATCCTGAACGGATGTGAAGGATCTCATAACTACGCAGAACAGAGATACTTCGCTTTGCTCAGTATGACAGGGTCCGCTGGGTTAACTGCCATATTATTATCTTTTTTAATATGGAAAATGCGGTGCCTGCCACAAAACACAACGCAAAGGTATATGCTGAAGGTGCAGGCAAGGTTGCCATTTTGCCACTTTTGGCTACAAGGTGTAAAAAACACGGCAAGGTGCCTTTGCATGCTGTTTGAAATTAAGTGGGCGAGGTTTGTGTGTATTCAAAATAATACATAACTTTGTGGAAAGAATTGCGCACTGCAGCGCTGCTTAGTAAAATGATTATATGAACCGGACAATGCATACTTGCAACAACTCAAACGGCACCAATGGTAGCGTGACGGTAATAGAACTGTTCTTTGCTCTGATACAGTGCGGTATTGGCAAAAGAAACGATTTGCCACGTACGCCCACTGCGCAGGAGTGGAGCGAGTTGTTTGACATTGCAAAGAAACAGGCACTGTCCGGAATAGCCTTTGCCGGCATTGAGCAGTTGCCACAAGAGCAGCGACCGACAAAGGACATCCTGTTACAATGGTACAAACTAAGTACAATAATCAAGGGTAAGAATTCCACACTTGACAAGAAATGTGCTCTGATATCGGAAAAATTCAAAAGTGAAGGATTCAAGAACTGCATTCTAAAAGGACAAGGCATTGCACAGCTATACCCCACCCCTGCATTGCGTTTACCAGGAGACATTGACATTTGGCTTGACAGCGGCGATAAAAAAGCTATTGAATATGTAAAGAGGTTTTTCCCGGAGTGTGAACCCACATATCATCACGTGGACTTTCCAATTGCCGACGGACTTGACATTGAGATTCACTACCGCCCCACATGGCTATACAATCCTTTTACCAACAGAAGGCTGCAAAGGTTCTTTGAGGAGAACGCCGCAACGCAGTTCAACAACGACATCACAACAGCCGAGGGCAGTTTCCCTGCACCAACCGTAGCGTTCAACCGCGTGTACATACTGTTGCACATTTATCGCCATGTTTTCTTTGAGGGCATTGGCATGCGACAGCTGCTCGACTACTATTTTGTACTGCAGCAGGGGATGTCGGCCAACGAAAAAAGCGAGTACATTGTTTTATTGAAAAGGTTCGGGCTAATGAAGTTCGCCAAGGGCGTGATGTATGTGTTGCAAAGGATGTTCGGTCTCGACGAGGAGCACACTCCCGTAGAACCAAACAAAAGACACGGCGAGTTCCTGTTACGCGAAATAATGATTGCCGGCAACTTTGGGAAATATGACCACAGGTACAATCTTGGGCAACAGGGATACTCCCTTAAAAGAGTGATCGAGACAATGAGGCGCACAATGACATTGGCGACGCGCTACCCCGGCGAAACGCTTTGGAGCCCATGGTTCAAGGTGTGGCACTACTTCTGGCGCAGAAGACATTAGCCGGCCAGTTGCATGCAGCCTTTGATTCTTGTGGAAAATATAACAACACTCTCCTTGAACAAAAGATTGAAACAATCCATTATAATACGTGGTTGCCAATGAAACATAAATTCAAATCCGACATTAAATTTCACTCTTTTGCATCATTGGTTTGGCTACATAACGACAGCATGGAAAAAACGGAAGAAACGTTTTGAAAAGGCCACAGTTTTGGCTATTTTTGCAAATATCACATTAAAAAAAAGCAGATACAGATACACGGGATGCCTTTAAAGCATTAACACTATGGAACAATACTTCGACATACGTTATGAGTTCGACGTGCCAACAGTTCACGAAACAATAGCACAACATGTTGCAGATAAAAAGACCGGATATATTTGCGTTGCCGACGGTAACATACTTACCATGGTACACAATGATGCAGACTATCGCAAGATAGTTGACGGCAGTATTTTCTCCATTTGTGACAGCAGTTGGGTACCCAAGTTCGTCAAATGGATATATGGGTACAAGCGTAGCCACTACTGTGGCAGTGACATATTCATAGATATTGTGCGTTCACGCAAATACCGCATGATATTCCTGGGAACAAAGCAGAGCGTACTTGATGCACTGCAGCTGAATCTTGCCAACGAGAACCCCGATGTTACAAGTATGACATTCAAGGAACTGCCATTCTGCACTGTCGACGAATTCGACTATCAGGGCATCGCAAAGATGATTGAGCAGGATAATGCCGACATCATATGGGTGGCTCTTGGTGCCCCCAAACAGGAGATATTCATGAACCGCCTGCAGCCACACCTGAAAAATGGAGTGCAAATTGCCATTGGAGCTGCATTCAACTTCTACAGCGGACTCAGCGATGCGCCACAAAGATGCCCCGCATGGATGCGTAAGCTGCATCTTGAATTCGTACATCGCATATTCAAGGAGCCCAAGAAACAGATCAAGCGCTGTTGGGGTATAGTAACCACCCTGCCAGCAATCTTTCACAAAGAGCGCAAAGCAAAAAAATGAAGAGATATCTCCTTTTCACTCTGATACTGATAACTACAGCCATTGGCGTAAAAGCCCAGACAATAACCGAGCGACAGGAGTTGACAGGTGCTTTGGGCAGTGGGGAGTATGCCCCATTCTGGCACATGGCAAACAGGCAGGGATTGGGCAGCGAAAAGAGAAGCATGGGATATGCCCGTGTGGGGGTTGGTGGCAACCACCCATTCAGCAAAAGCGGCATTGCCATTGATTGGGACTTTGACATGGTAGCCGGTGGGCACATGGCATCGAACGTGTTCATTCAACAGGCAAACATAGACCTTACATGGAGGGAACTGAGGCTCTCCATTGGCCAAAAGGAGCGTTGGGGCGAGCTAATGAATCACCGCCTGACAACCGGCTCTTTGGTGGAGAGCGGTAATGCACGCCCAATACCACAAGTGCGTCTTGAGCTGCACGACTATTGGAACATCCCCGGAACAGGAGGTTGGCTTGCATTAAAGGGCCATTTGGCATACGGACGTTTTACCGATGGCAAGTGGATGGAGAAGAACATTGCACCTGACCAAAAATACACAATAGGTACATTATACCACTCAAAAGAGGGTTTCATGCGCTTTGGAAATGCAAGTAAGTTCCCATTGACAGCCGAGATTGGCCTTCATATGGTCACACAGTTCGGTGGAACAAGTTACAATGCCGGAGACAAGCCCGGATATACCATATATAACCCTTCGCGCTTTAAAGACTATTTTCTGGCTTTGATACCATTAAAGGGAGATGATTCATATCATGCATCAGACCAAGCGAATATTGCAGGCAACGTTTTGGGCAGCTGGAAAGGAGCTATCACATGGCACAGCGATAAGTGGGTGCTAAAACTGAATTATGACCACGCATTTGAGGATCACTCACAGATGTTCTGGGAGTATGGGCTATGGACTGAGCAGCTTGTGGGCTTGGAACTGAACTTAAAAGAGTTCAAATGGATAAAGGCCGCAACGGTTGAATATTTCAACCTCAAGAACCAGAGTGGCCCGGTATATAATGACACAAACGCCACATTCCCCGACCAGATAAGTTGCAAAGACGACAATTATAATCATGGCCGATATGGTTGGTTCAATTACGGAATGATGATTGCAACCCCACTATGTACATCGCCCATATACAACAAGGACAACACTTTAAGATGCCACAACAACCGTGTAGAGGCTTTTCACATGGGCATTGAAGGAGGCCTGCTCCCCTGGCTCGATTACCGCATATTGCTCACACACAGCAACAACTGGGGAACATACGGCAAGCCATTCAAGGATATAAAGAAGAACACATCGGGGCTTGTGGAATTCACATTCACCCCCAACATCCCCGGCAATTGGTCAATCATCACATCCTTTGCATTTGACAAAGGAAACCTGTACGGCAACAACTACGGCGGCCTGCTGACAATAAAACGTTCTGGAAGGTATAAAGTTGAACGAAGAACGAGGAACGATTAACGATTAACGGGGAAAACGAAGTTTCGATAACATGAGCAGCGGATGGTCGCAGGTTGCACGGGTTTAGGTCGTGCCCTGCGGGTCGTGAACAGCGAGTGTTGTCAATAGGTTAAAGCTCGTGCCAACGAGTGGGCGGAAATTTATTTACGCACTGGGCGAGTGCAGCCGAGGTTCAATCGCACACAGTGCGGTTAAAGGGGGTTAACGAGGAACGAAGAACGATTAACGATTAACGAGGAAAACGAAGTTTCGACAACATGAGCAGCGGATGGTCGCAGGTTGCACGGGCTTAGGTCGTGCCCTGCGGGTCGCGGTCGGCGAGTGTTGTCAATGCCGAAGGCATCGACAATACAGCGGGTAAGCAAACAAAAGCCAAGCCGGCTTGAGCTTTTACGGCGAGCGAGAGCTGTTTCAACGAAGTTAATGCCAACAGCATATAGTCATGGGTAGCACAAACTGCTATACTTACATACTCCTCAGCCCTGCGGGCAGTTGCTTACAGCGAAACTTGGCTGCGCTCATTGTAAAAACTCAAGTAAACTTGGTTTTCATTCGCTTGCACAAGCTTTGTCTCTAGCTTAGAGGAGCACCTAAAAATGCTCGTTAATCGTTAAACGTTAATCGTTCAACGTTTTATTTCCTCCTCAATTCCTTCACAACATCTTTTGAGACTTTGCCGTCGATGGGCAGCCTGTTATCCTTTTGAAAGCGCAGGAGGGCATCAAAAAGTGCGCCGTCAAGCAACGCACCGCCATCGAAAGTGGGCGTGACATCTTCGGGCTTAATGTAAAGTTTTTTAACCAAAGCATTGGCAACACTCCTGACGTCGCGACCGCTGTCGCCGCGCACAATTATGCGGTCGCCAAGCTTGTAACGACGGGCAAGTTCGCGAGCCGCCTTTTGCCTTGCACGCCCATTGGCCTGCATGACTTTTGCGAACACCTTGTCGGCAAGTTCCTCAACCTCAGCAGCCTTGCTTGCACGCAAGCAGACAGTGTCGCCCGACACCTTTTTATAGGTGCGCGGAGCAGTGAGCACTGCGCCATCATCGGGCACCGACTGCGCAATGGCAAACTGCGAAAGCAGCATCAGAGAAAAGAGAATAAAAAGCCGTTTCATGGAATAAGGGTTAATGATTAACGAAGAACGATTAACGAGTAACGATTAACGAGTAACGATTAACGAGTAACGATTAACGAGTAACGATTAACGTTTAACGGTAAAAGAGAAAAGGAACCTATATCCATTAACCAATATCCTATACCCTTTCCCCTTTAACCTTTTTCCTTTGCCCTTTTTCACTTTAACCTGTTGACGATGCCTCCGGATTAACCGTTAAACATTAATCGTTCAACGTTCATCGTTAATCGTTCAACGTTCATCGTTAATCGTTTAGCAGTTTCTCGAAGCAGAAAGGTACGGGTGTCTCAAAACGGAGATGCTTGCCGGTAACGGGATGGGTGAAACAGAGCATGTAGGCATGCAGGCCAAGACGGTGCATGGGATCCTCATCGCTGCCATACTTGCGGTCGCCGACAACGGGGTGGCCAAGCTGGGCCATGTGGACACGAATCTGGTTCTTGCGGCCGGTCTCGAGCTCACATTCAACGAGCGAATAGCCGTTAGACGAAGCCAAGACATTGTAATGTGTCACTGCATATTTACCACCATTATCAACTGGGCTTGAGTGAGTTATGAATTTCTTATCCTCGGTGAGCCATGACTGCACGCGGCCACGTGGCTGCTCGAACTCGCCCTTGACCAGAGCAAGGTAGCGACGGTCGCTGACAAGCTGCTGCCAGCCGTTGATGAGTGACTGTTGGGTCTGCACATCCTTGGCATAGACCATGAGTCCCGAGGTGTCGCGGTCGAGACGATGCACGAGGTGCGAGGTGTTGCGGCCACCACCTTTTTCGAGGTAGCGGTTGAGCACGGTCTGCACGGTCTGCTGGCGCGAATTGTTGCTCATGGAGAGCAAACCGGGGTGTTTGTCGATGATAAAGAGGTATGGATCCTCGAAAACGATGTCCAACTCCTTGCAATGGAATGATTTCTTGTGCTTTGAACGGTCGAGCTGCACCACATCGCCGGGCTTGAGCTCGGCAAGCGGATGAGTGGTAATTGTGTTATTTACAAGGACTACCCTGTTGCTGATTAAAGCTTTGGCTCTATTGCGGCTCATGCCGTGCATCTTCTCCATAATGAATGCGATGAGCTGTGCGGGCTCGGTGGCCTTGAATGTAAGCAGGCTTTTTATTTTGCGTTGCATATTATACTAATTTTAAATCATTTAACTTCGCGACGTTCGAGCAATACAACATTCTCGACATGGTGTGTGTGGGGGAACATGTCGACAGGCTGCACGGCGGTTACCTTGTAGTCGGCATCGAGCAGCTGAAGGTCGCGCGCCTGGGTGGCAGGGTTGCAGCTGACGTAGACAATGCGCTTGGGGGCTGCAAAGAGGATGGTGTCGATGACATCGTTATGCATGCCGGCGCGTGGTGGGTCGGTAATGATGACATCGGGCATGCCGTGTTCGCTGATGAAGTCGCGGGTAAGGATGTCCTTCATGTCGCCGGCAAAGAATGTGAGGTTGTCGAAGCCGTTGAGCTGGGCATTGATGCGTGCATCGATGATGGCATCCTCGACATACTCAACACCAACAACCTTCTTGGCATTGCGGGCAACAAAGTTGGCAATGGTTCCGGTACCGGTGTAGAGGTCGTACACTACCTCATTGCCTGTGAGGGCTGCGAAATCGCGCGCCACCTTGTAAAGGTTATAGGCCTGCTTGCTGTTTGTCTGATAGAATGACTTGGGACCTACCTTGAAGCGCAAGCCTTCCATCTCCTCATAGATGACATCGGTACCCTTGTAGGTAACGACCTCGAGATCACCAAAGGTGTCGTTGCACTTGTTGTTGATGACATAGAGCAAAGAGGTAACCTCGGGGAAATTGTCGGCAACATATTGTAAAGTTTTTTCAAGCTGAGTTTTGTCGCTGTCGCCCTCTACCCTGGCCTGCAGAAGGAGCATGACCTCGCCGGTGGTAGAGGTGCGCAACATCATGCTGCGCAACACGCCTGAATGAGAGCGGAGGTCATAGAATGGGATATTCTCCTTGATGGCGAACTCCCTGATGCCGTTGCGAAGGCGGTTGTTAAGGCCCTGCATGAGGGCACACTCCTCGATATCGAGAACCTTGTCGAAGGCGCCGGGAATGTGGAAGCCAAGAGCGTTCATATTGTCGTACTTTGTTCCGGCCTCAACCTCGTCCCATGTGAGCCAACGTTTGTTGCTGAAAGTGAACTCGAGTTTGTTGCGGTACTCACGTGTCTGCTCGGAGCCAAGGATGGGCATGATCTCGGGCAGCTCGACCTTACCGATGCGCTTGAGGGCGTCGTGGACCTGCTGCTGCTTGTACTTGAGCTGGTGCTCATAGGCGAGGCACTGCCATTTGCAGCCACCGCAGACGCCGTAGTGCTTGCAGAAAGGCACGTCGCGCTCCTGCGAGTACTCGTGGAACTTCACAGCCTCGGCCTCGGCATAGCTGTGTTTCTTGCGCTTGACCTGGAGGTCGACAACGTCGCCGGGAACGACAAAGGGTACAAAAACTACCAGGTCATTGACACGTGCAAGGGCCTTACCCTCGGCTGCAACGCCTGTAATCTCAATCCGCTCGAGCAGCGGCAGCTCTTTCTTTTTTCTTGCCATTATAATCGTAATATTAATTTCACACGAAAAGAGCAGGGACACCACGCACGGGTGCAAACCACTGCAAATTACAAAATCATATACAAAGATAGGGTAAAAATCACTATAAAAGTCATTTTTAACAGCCGAACTTAAAATTTTTAGTTTATTATAATATATTTCCGCTTATAAATTTCGTGGTAAAAACATTTTTGTTATATTTGCAAATTAGTTGAGCATGCCTTTTAAGGTGCAGTGCGCAACGTGAGATCAGCTAAACATTTTTTATTTATCAACAAACAATAAACTCAAAAATTTATGGCAGACAAAAGAGTCTATACCTTTGGTAATGGCCTTGCTGAAGGTAACGCGTCAATGAGAAACTTGTTGGGCGGTAAGGGTGCGAACCTTGCCGAGATGAACCTCATCGGTATTCCAGTACCTCCAGGTTTCACCATTACAACTGAGGTTTGTGGCGAATACTACAGCCTTGGTAGAGAGAAGGTAATTGAGCTTCTCAAGGCAGAAGTTCAGGCCGCAGTAAAGAACATCGAGAACTTGATGAACTCTACATTCGGCGACCCAACAAACCCATTGTTGGTTTCAGTACGTTCAGGTGCCCGCGCTTCAATGCCCGGTATGATGGACACCATCCTCAACCTCGGTCTTAACGACATCGTTGTAGAGGGTCTTGCAAAGAAGACCGGCAACGAGAAGTTCGCTTGGGACTCTTACCGCCGTTTCGTACAGATGTACGGTGACGTTGTATTGGGTATGAAGCCAACAAGCAAGGAGGAGATCGATCCATTCGAGGCTATCATCGAGAAGGTTAAGGAAGAGAACGGTGTTGTTCTTGACAAGGACCTCAGCGTTGAGGCATTGAAAGACCTCGTTGCAAAGTTCAAGGCTGCAGTTAAGGCTCAGACAGGCAAGGACTTCCCAACAGACGCTTACGAGCAGTTGTGGGGTGCTGTTTGCGCAGTGTTCGAGTCTTGGAACAACGAGCGCGCTATCCTCTATCGTCGCATGGAGAAAATTCCCGATGAGTGGGGTACAGCCGTTTCAGTACAGGCAATGGTATTCGGTAACATGGGTGAGACTTCTGCAACTGGTGTATGCTTCTCTCGTGACGCTGCAACAGGCGAGAACCTCTTCAATGGTGAGTACCTTATCAATGCACAGGGTGAGGACGTGGTAGCTGGTATCCGCACACCACAGCAGATTACCAAGATCGGTTCACAGCGTTGGGCTGCTTTGCAGAACATCAGCGAGGAGGAGCGTGCAAGCAAGTATCCTTCAATGGAGGAGGCTATGCCAGAGATCTACAAGGAGCTCGACGCTATCCAGACACGCCTTGAGGACCACTACAAGG
>JAFZFO010000015.1 GCA_017555845.1 Bacteroidaceae bacterium
AAAACTTTATTCGAATTGTGAACTCTGTGCCGGAACCTTTTGGTTCTTTTCAGTTATGAAAAGAACGTATAGAAAGACTTGAAGAAAATTTAAGTGAACGACAAAGGTTGAGAAGAACAGCAGAATATAATGGCAAGCGAAGCGAAGTCAACAGTAAATTTCTACTGACCCAAAGAAGGATGTAATCCGTTTTGGATTACATCCTTTTCTTTAATGTCCTGTAACTTAGGATATGTATTGTCACTCCCAATGCAATAGCAATAAAAAGGAGGCTCATCCACCACTCCTGGGCAACGAAGACGGCACAATAGAGCAATGTCGCCCACACCATTGTTACCGAGACGACCTTCACGCGCATCGGAAGCGCCTTGTGTTCCCTGAAGTTCCTGATATATGCCCCCAGATGCTTATGTGACATGAGCCAGTCATACAACCTCTGCGAACTGCGCATATAGAGAGCAGCCGAAAGCAGAAGAAACGGCGTGGTTGGCAGCACGGGAAGAAAAACACCCATAATGCCCAACGCAAGTGACACGCTACCCAAAAATGCAAAGAGAAACTTCATATTCTATATTTACCGCCGCGAAGGTACAAAAAAATATGGTTGTGTCAGTATGGGATGATAGAGTAAATATTTTTTCGAAAAAACTTTTTTTTGCGTATTTTTTTGTACATTGCACCCATATAAGAAACATTGTCTAACCTTAAACTCCCTACAGCTATGAAAAAGTTCATGTTTCTATTCACGTTAATCTTATTATTAGGAGTTAAAACAGGTAATGCACAAGAGACAAAGACAGGACCCGATGCCGGGCCACTTGTCGGAATGTGGCAATATGTTGAGGAGGTTACGACAGCAGAAGGAGGCAAGGCCTACATTGGCAAGCAGATATTCAAGACCATTACAGAGGAGAATACATACTTTGTAATCCTTGGAGTTAACATTCCAATCAAAGAGGCCGATTGGGCCGAGAGCAAGACCAGTACCTTGGCATTCATAACCCAACAGGGCGAGATTGAAATGAGAGAGGACAACACCTATCTTGAATATATCAACAACCACTATCTCGACAAGAGCCTCAACAATACAATCTCGAACCTGAGATACAGATTCAGCGAGGAGAACAAGAATATTCTTTACGTGGAATACAACCTTAGCGGCACCGACAATGAGAACTGGGTAAGCGAAATATGGTTGAGAGTAATTCCATTAGGAGCAAAATAAATCCATAATAAACGATCCCCAAAACTTGACAGTTTTGGGGATCGTTGTATATTGTCATTTCTTCAGCATTTTCAATACCGTTACATAAATGAACGGCAACAAGTACAACGTTGCAGAGACGGCCTCCCACGGAATACTGCATATTGAATGCACGCCGGCATATTGCAGGCACGGTACAATTCCCGATGCTGGCAGAAGTGCCAGTATCGCAGGAATAAAGAGCACGAATGTGCTGCCTGTCGATACCACGACATCCATCATTGAACGATAGTTGCCATAGATGAAGCCATAAATGAGTGCCAAAAAGAGTACCCCGACAAACAGCAACAGCACCCATCCCTGTACCAATGGAGAGAGAGCAGCCTCGTGGGTCACTCCCGAGAGTATATTCCATGGGGCTACTGCCGACATATAGAGCAAAAGGATGTAACATATTGCTACGGTTGCAGAAAAGATGAGGGCACGTTTCTCGGAGACAGTGAGTGCACGCAGACAGAGCAAGCGCGAGAGAACTTTTGTCAGCCCCGATCCGCGCAACAGCCCACACGTTGCAACAAGCATCATTATTGTTCCCCACGGCAAAGCATTGATTGACGGCAATGCACTGCGCAAAGCCCAACGCACACCCTCGGCACTGACAAGTGACGAGGATGGGAGTGCGGCGCCCGAAAGCAGCTGCACCAGATCCACAAAGAATGCGCCCACCCACACCATCAGCAACAGGAGCAGATAGGCAGGCAAGGGGAAATAGTATGCTCTGCTGTTACTCATCGGCTTCAAGGTTTTCTACATCAATGATGTGCAATTCAATGGCACGCACAACAAGGCGTGTGACATTTATTCCACGCTGTTCACTATCGGGGAAAAGGCGGGCAATGAGATCGGCCTGACGCTTTTCAAGAGACTTTACACCAAAAGGCATTGTCTTCAATGATGCAACCATCTCTTTGGTATATCCCAATGCAAGATGGCGAAGGAAACACTCGTCATAGCGGTCAATCTCATAGTGTATGAGTGATTTCTGACGCGCAGTATCGCGGTTCACATTCTCACGGAAACGCTCTACGAGTTTCTCAAGCACAGGCTGGTTGAAGACATTGCGCTTGCCGGCCATGACATTGTAGATCTCGTATTTTGTCAGCAGTTCGCCAGTCTTGAGGGTAATACCGTCGGCTCCGGCATCGAGCACATCGACCCAGAGCTTTTCGTTAAGCAGTTCGCCGGTAAAGACAAGGATCTTCATCCGGGGATGCTCTTTCTTCATTCTTGCACATATATCCACTCCAACAGTCGTTGAACCGCCAAGTCCGAGGTCGAGCAGGAGCAGGTCGGGAACGGCACGCGCAAGTACCTCATCGAGTTCACTTTCACAAGAAGCGACACCTATGACATCGGCCTCGGGCAATTCGGTACGGAATATCTCCTCGGTACCTTTGAGCTCAAGCCTCGCATCTTCAACAATCACTACACTGAATTTCTCTATCATAATCAGAAGCCGTTTAAATTTCTATCAAAAAAGTTATTTTGGCAATGTAAACAAAATGACCACACCATCGACATCGGAACGCGCCTCCATGCGCGAGCCATGGCGACCGGTGTAATCCTCGTGCATTCGCACTATCTCCTTTGCTACAAGATACTCCATTCCAAGCAGTTCGTTGCGGACACCGATATTGTAGCGCGATGGAGTGAAAAGTTCTGCAGTCTCATCACTGGAGAGCGTGCGACGGTTGTCGACAAGCTCCACTCTCACCATATCATCATTTTCAGTTGCACGCAACAACAATGTGCCATCGGCATCTACCTTGAAGGCGGCATCAATGAGCATTTCGAAAAGGTATGCCACTAGCGATGCATCAACCTTGGCGCAAGCATCAGTAGGTTCGTATCTGAGCGCCAGGGACACTCCACGTTTCTTTGCACAACGTGCAGCGTAACGCTTCGCTTCATCAAACATTTGCTCCACACGTGTAGGCGAAAGTGTGAAACACATTGTATCGAGTTCACGCTTCGCACAGTTGGCAAGTATACCGAACACCGAGTTGTAATAGTCCATAAGTTCCCTCATTGCAGCGACACTTTCACTACGTCCCCGGGGTGTTGCGAGTGCCTTTTGTGCAAGTTCGCGCACGCGGCTGGGATAATACACCGTCTCATGTTTTATTACCGACAGGCAGTTGTCCATGACCATGTTCTGCACATGCAGGCGGTTTTCCTCGAACTTGAGGCGTTCTGTCTCCTCCTCAACCTCTTCGAGGGTTGTATAACTGTTTGCCACGCGCACGGTGCGATGGTAGGCTATGGATGCCACAAAACGCGCGACAAGTTCAATGCTCACTGCCTCGTTCTCGGTCAAAGGGCGGTCGGTAACAAACTCTATTGCACCTACAAGCACCTCGTTGCCAAGCACGGTTGCATAGAGTGGCAACACGCGCAAAAGCGCATCGGGAGAGACGAATGGTGTACCATCATCAATTACACCATGCAGGTAGACATCGGCACCGCCACCAATAATGGATTCGGGAGCCGCAGCCGCGAGTCGTTCATCACAGAGCAGGAGGGCTACACGGGTCATGCACATGCGCTCACCCAAACTGCGATATATCTCGTTTGCCATTGCCTGCAGCATCTCCTGCGATGAGCGTTGTGAGGAGCCAGCAACAAGTTCCAACAGTTTGAGATTCGTGCTCTGCACCAATCTCTCGTTGGACTTGCCTATTATTGTATGGCGCATATACGCAATGAGCAGATAGAGCAACAGAACCAGAGCCAGAAAACAGCAGATACCTATGAGCGCCTGTCGTAAAGCAAGCTCTGCCCTGGCCTGCTCATACTGCCCGGCAATGGCCTTGTCCTCATCGACAAGTCTGAACAGTGTTGAATAGATATAGTTGTTGTAGCGGTACATCGGCCACTTCTGCAATGCCAATGATGCCACAGCCAATTCATTACGTATGTCAAGGATATTATAGAAGATATCCTCGGTCAAAGAGTCGGCGAAAAGCCCCTCACGCCACCATTTGAGTTCGGCATACGCCTCGCCCTGCAGGACAAGCGTATCGCTACCGCCTTTTTCATTGAGATAGTATGCGTTCAACAGTTCAAATGCCTTGCGTGCCTGCACAAAAGCCTCGTCATGGTTGCCGTGGGTGTTGCTGCTGTAAACAGAATCGGCATAGAACCTTACATCGTCGAAAATATTTCCATCGGCCAAAGCCTTGCATGGCAACAGCATGAGCAACAACAGAATAGAGCGTACTACGCCCTTTGGAAGACGGAAAGAGAAGCGGCTGCCACCACCCTTACGGCTCTCGATATTCATTGAGCAGACCGAGAAGATGGCATCGGTCTTCTTGTATTTTTCAATGATACCCCTGCAGTTCATCAGTCCGAAACCACCTCCTTTGCTCTTGGTGGGCAGGTTCTCGTTGTCGCTACCAATGCTTGCCGCATCGTATACCTTCTCGTTCAATATGCGGTCGATGTCGCTTTGCGAGATACCGACTCCGGTATCGGTTACAGCAACCTCAACATAATCATTACTTTCGTTGCACTCCAGGGAAACACTACCGCCGGATGGAGTGAACTTTGCAGCATTGTCAACGAGGGTATTTATCATGAAGAGTGTAAGTGCCTTGTCGGCCTTCACTACCGGTGCAGCGTCGCCCACCTTCAATGTTATGCCGCGCGATTCGAGCAACTGACGGCTCTTTTCTATGATGGCAAACAGGCCGGCAAGAGAGAAGCTCTCGACCTGCAGATTCATCTCGCCCTGGCGCATCTTTATCCATCGTTCAAGTATAATGTTAAGGTCATCGAGCTTTTCCGTCAGCTCGGTAACGTAACCCAATTTACGTTCCTCATCACCGGGAGCTGCATTCTCAAGCACACGCAGTTCATTCATTATCCTGTCAATATATGGACGCATGGACATCACTGTAGATACCGACACGCGTTTGAGCAGATTCTCGCGTTTGTGTTCCTCGAGATACACTGCACAGGCACGGCGCATCTCCTCAAGACGTTCCTGCTCATCTACTATATCGGCAAGGCGCATACCCTCGCCAACAGCAACAGCCACATAGGGTACGAGCATTTCAAGCAATGAGTGTTTCTCGGGGGTCAACGGCAATGATGTCGTCACGTAGAGTGTATCACATCCACCACCAATGTATTTCATGACAAATGAGTAACGGTTGAGCGTTTCATTGCCATTGGGAGAGAAAGCGAATTGCACCTCGCCCGAAAAGCCCGCGAGGCTCCTGTTGAGCAGTGAAACGATGTGCTCGCAAAGCTCATCCTTGCTGCCGACCTCCTGTGGAAGCGATGAAAGCAACTGACGGCACACAATGGGCAGACGTTTCAGTTCGTTTGAATATGAGTTGATATATTTTCTCTTGCGATAGTTGAAGATTATGATTACCGACAACAACAGCACTATTGAAAGTACCGCCAGATTCAACCATTTGTCAAGACGGGAGATCTCATCTTCCACAACAGACACGCTGCTCTCGATCTTCTTATTGAGACGCGTAGTACGCAGCAGCTGCAGATAACTGTCGCGGTTGATGTCCGATGCATACTTGTCGCCCAAACCGGCAAAGGCACAGCTGGCCTCGCGGCGCACGCTGAGCAGACACTCGGGGATGTTGTACATATCGGTATCGGAGAACATGGATGGTTCAATCTCTATGTCGCACCGTCCAAGTTCGTTCGAAGCGAAATCGGTCTCGCCGGGATAATATGTACTGTAATATGAGTTTATTCCGGCAAGTGCAGAATCAAGCAATGCCAAAGCACCATTGTAATCGCCACGCTGTGTCCTGCAGGATGCCGACACCGCCAAGGCTTCAATCATCATATATCTGTCGCCATAGAGCGCAAAATCACGGGATGCCGCAATAGCCAATGTATAAGGGACTTCATCGGCACTGCCACTCTGCAACAATATGTGCGCCATATTGTCGGGGAGTTCATTGAGCAGACAGTTATTGTCACGCAACAGGATGGCCAGCAACAGCTTATAGTTGGCTGTAAGCCATGTATATCCACGGTTCTCGGCACTACTCAATCCGCGGGCAAGTTGGCTGAGGCGTTCATTCGCATCCTGAGCCGTGTTCGCGAGCAGCATTCGCGCATAGGCTCTCAATGCCGGGTCATTGCTCTTTTCAAGGCCACTGTTAAGATAGCCCAATGTGCGCTTTACATCATCGAGCATTGAGAGGTTGGAAAAATAGCATACCGATACAATGCCGAATTCAATCTTGGCGCGTTCAAAGCGCGCCTTGTCACTTGCCGAGAGGAGTTCTGCATCCTCATCAATGCGCCTTATTCTCTCGAGAGCCCTTGCACGGCAATCAAAGAACTCCCTGTTGCCCGACACGCGATAACACACGGTCATTTGACCAACATCGGCAACAAGCCTTTCAATCTCGCAATCAGCCTCATCAAGCACCCTGTCATACAATGCGACAGCCGTGGCATAGTCCATTTTCATGAGAGCGGAATAGGCCATTGAGTTGGTTGCGACCATAGCAAGTTCGTGGTCACCTGCCGACAAGCTGTCAAGAGCCTTGGCAAACGAATCGGTCAATGCGATGCTCTTGTAGCGTGCATCATATACCGGCACGCACAATGAATCGACTGCCGTAGCCGAATCAACGCCATGACCGTGTCCCGTACAGGAGAATAGCGCGACACACACGAATAATATGTTGATGAAAAGACAACGCATTGTTGCTGCTGGTATTATCAAATACAAATTTAGTAATTTATATTGAAAATACACTACCCCGACCAACAATTAACGCTGTGGGCAACAGCACACAGCGTCATTGTTTTTATACTTATTATGGTTTTCTGTCCTTACGTTTGCCATACAGGCGTCTTATCCAGAAATAGTAACCCGTGAGTGGCAATGTTGCACCAAGTAGGGCCGCAAGAAAAGAGCATATCTTACTGAAGACTCCGCCCCATGAACCAATGTGAATGGTATAGAACCAACCGCCGATCCTGCTCTCTCTATCGGCATCCTTGTATGGCTCGACACCTACTATTTTGCCGGTAGCCTCATCAAAGAGATATTTGTCAGCTGCACGCATATTGCCATATCGGGAGCCTCTGACAGAGACTGTACCTGCGGACACTGTGATTGTCTCAAAGTTTGGAACGAGTGCCACCACACTCTCATAAGCCCTTTGCCAGCTGTCGAACTCCGTAGCCTGCAGTGCTGCAACCAACGAAGTGGCACCGCTATTGCCGTCGGTCATGGCGGTTGCACCGCTCTGTGCATCGACGACAGTTGCAGCTGTAACAGCATCAACATCGGTAATGGACACAGCCGTTCCGGCATCGACATATCTCGTATCAGCTACATTTGTCGCAGCAGTCACTGCATCAACGTTCCATTGGGCGGTCACGCCCTGCACGGCAGTATCGGCAGTATTGCCTGCGCTGTATACACATGCGGGCAATGTACATGCACCGCAACTACCTGGACAACTTGCTGTTTCTGTGGCTTTTACGGGAACTTTATTCTCAACGGTAACATTGTCATTACCGGCACCAAACAGAGCATATGCCCCGTTCCTGTACCACTCAAAAGACCAGTTCAAGCCAGTCAAAGCCATTGCAAGCAACAGGAGCAATGCATAGAAGCCACCGGCTACATGCAAGTCATACCAGAAACGGTTCTTGCCTTTTTTCAGCGCTATCTGCAGACGGTTCTTCAGCATCTTGCGGTTACGTGGCCACCATATTACAAGACCGGTAAGCAGTATTATCACACAAGCCAATGTGCTCGTTCCCACAATCATCTTACCCCAGAAGATCTTGCCATCGCCGGGATTACTGTCCATGAGCCAACGGTGCAGACGGAATACTGTACGAAAGAACGGCAACCGTTCATCCTTGCCAATGACCTCTCCTGTATATTGGTTTACATAAACTGCAGATTTCTTTGGTTTTGAAAGGTTCACCTTGTAAGCCTCATCGGGAGAAGATGAAACGACAACACCCTTGACATCGACATCGGCTGGCAAAGTCGCATCAACCTTATCTGCAAGTACATTCAACGGCAAAGCCTCGCCGGTGGGGGCAACGGCTGTGATACCGTTACCTGTCGCAGCAGTAATCTCCTCTTCAAAAACAAGCAGTGCACCTGTAAAGCAGATTATCGTTATCACAATACCGAACGGTACCGAGAGCCACAAATGGAATTTACGGAAAAAGTTTTTCATAAATGACATCAAAACATCATTAAAACCATACAATCAGAAAGTCCATCCCAAACGTACGCATGGTTGAACTTCGAACACAGCCTTAAATGTGCTGGATCGATCATCAGACGTTACAACATTTTCATTGTAGCCATCAATGTATCTCGTTTCACACAGGGTTACGTAACTCAAGTCAAGACCGAGTTCTGTACCTACATAAAGACTTTTATATATATAAAAATCCAATCCAGTAAAGATATCGAAGTTCATAGCCCAAGAAGCTCTGTCTCCATTGGAATTATAATTTTCATACTTGATGACTCTACCGCTCTGATAACGTCTTTTCTGGGAGATAAAGTTTTTTTCATAGCCCAACTGCAATCCGAAATAGAGATCCAGACGTTCCTGCTTATAATAGTGTTTTTCAACACCCAAATCAAGATTGAACGAGCCCGAGGTCATTTTTGTTAAGATATCCATTTCCTCCTTATTGGGAACATAACTGTCTTTGTTCACTTCCATACCCCAATTCAAACGCAAAGCAGCATTGTCCGTAAAGAAATAACGGAACCTGAGAGCATCCAATTTGAATATTTTACCATCCATTCCAAAAGGATTGAATTGAATTTCAGTACTTACATTACCTTTAGTTGGTGTATTTTGGGCTTCGGCACTACCTAATGCAATCATCAGGAACAATGCCCACATGACTATTCTTTTCATAGGATACAATTTAAATTTCAAAATACATGTCATATGCAAACCAATATTCACTTGACAGCCTCAATGGTATAGCCTTTGGCTTTTAAAAGTTCAAGAACTCCCTTTTCGCCGGGAAGGTGTGCGGCACCGACAACAAAAAGAGTGGGAGCCTCGACAATCATCGTTGGAATCTGCTCAACCCAAGCTGCATTGCGGCCATATATGAGCGCAGCCTCCTCCTCGGGGGTACTGTCGCACAGGTTACCCATTTTTTCTTCTGTAATATCAAGCAAAGCCTGCATATCCTGCGCAAAGAATGCTGCAGAGAGTTCCTTCATCTGCAGTGCGTAGTATTCACTATTGTCGACCATACACAACAACTGTTGCTTCTGTCGTTCTATTGTTGTACCCTTGTACAATGTTTCTATCTGGAAATCAACAGTCTCAAGACCTGCGACCTTCTTGCCGGCTTTCTTTGCTACATTCTGGAAATGGGCATCAATGAGCTTCAACGGATTGAAGTTTGGTGTTACCTTCATATACTGCACCAGCTGAAGTTGTGTAGAGAGCGCCATAGGAGTCATCTTGCCCATCTGACTCTTGAGTATAGGGTTATTGAGGTTCATACCCAAAAGGTTGTCCATATATGCATTGATGCGTTGCATCTCATCGGCAGTGAACACATCTGTGAGCGACTTGCCATCGGGCAACATCATTGCCTGCTGTACCTTTTTCTGATTCTCGCGACTCTCCATCTCGCTCATCACGACCTCGCCACAGACAACATCCACGGCATCAAGCACAGCCTTGGCACCCGAGATTGAATCGATGAATGTTGCCGGAGCCAAATGATAAGTACCTACGACATATGATGGTTTGTCAAGACTCTTGTGAGAAATCCTGTACAACAATTGGGCATTACATACCACAACAGAAACGAATGCCAATAACAGGGATAAGAACAGTTTTTTCATATTTTTTATGGATTTAGTTTTGGCGAAGATAATAAAAATCAAATAGAAATGTGTTCAAAAGAAGACGGCAAGTATTAAGAATGCTTAAATAAAGGGCAAAATACTGCATTACAGCATAAAGAGTGCTAACTTTACAGAAATTTAAACAAGGAATGAGTATGAAAAAGATAAAGAATCCCTGGATTGACCTTGCCGATAAGGGCTACAACTGCTTTGCATGTGCTCCCTCAAACCCTTACGGTCTGAAAATGGAGTTCTACGAGGACGGCGATGAGATTGTGTCACTGTGGACACCCGGCAGCAACTATCAGGGATGGCTCGACACACTGCATGGCGGCATTCAGGCAACGTTGCTTGATGAGCTTGGAGGTTGGATCATTGCTCGCAAATTCCAGACATCGGGAATGACAACCAACCTGAACATGAAATACAGGAAGCCGATACCAACAGGAGAAAATATCACGCTTGAGATACGCGGACGAGTAAAAGAGGTAAAGCGCATGTTCGTGTTCATCGAAGCCGAGATAATATACGACGGCGAAATACGTTCAAGCGCTGAGATGACCTACTACACATTCCCGAAGGATGTGGCAGAAAAGGATTTCATGTTCAACGGATGCGAGGTTGAGGAGTAAAAAGGGACTGGAATCAGAAACTCTTTGTACCGAGTATTTCGTTATATGTCTCTTTGTAGCCATTGACCATCTTGTCCACGGTAAAGCACTCATCATATATTTTCTTTGAGGCTTTGGACATTCTGTCATATACTTGAGAATCTTCGAGTATATGACTTATTTTTTCGGCAAATACCGGAGCTGTATTCTCCAATGTATAGCCATTGATATCATTCTTTACAAGTTCGGCAATACCTCCGACATTCGATGCCACTACAGGCTTGCCCAAACTCATGGCTTCAATAATGACAATCGGCAGTCCCTCATATTCTGATGGCAACATAAAGAG
This sequence comes from Bacteroidaceae bacterium, assembly GCA_017555845.1. Taxonomy (GTDB): domain Bacteria; phylum Bacteroidota; class Bacteroidia; order Bacteroidales; family Bacteroidaceae; genus HGM04593. The sequence continues at coordinate 11,082 of JAFZFO010000015.1, forward strand.
ATCGGCCAATGAGCAATATTTTGCAGCATTTGCGATGTTGCCGAGGAAGAATACGTTTTCAGGAGTATTGGGCATGGGCTGCTTGTTACCTATCCACACAAAAGCATATTGAGGCAGAAGCTTGGCTACTTCAATGAAGAGTTTGCTGTTCTTGGGATAAGAGACTCTTGCAATGCACAAAACACTCTTCTTGTATTTGGACGGTATACCGAATGAAATGTCATCTATCTTTACCGGAACCGAAGTACCATTGTATACAGCAGAAACATTATTGCGGATATTTTCGGCAAGAAGGTTACGTTTGTCGTATTCACTTACAGCGACAATGGACTTGCACTTCTTCTGCATCATCTTTTCCAAAGAGAGGAACCTGCGGTTTGCAAGACGTATGGTGTCAAAGCCATGGACTGTATATACGACCTTTTTAGACGGGAATACAAGACGTCCCAATATGCCGACCTTGGATGAATGCAGATGTATTACATCGGGTTTGAATTTTCTGTACAATCTCCAGAAATCAAACATTGTGAGAATATCATTGAAGAAAGAGATATTCCTCTTCAAATGCTTGCAATGAACACGCTGTACCCTTTCGTCAAGCATATGCAACATCTTACCATCGCCTTCACCAAAGGCAACAATAACATCGTGATTGTCGCAAATGCCGTTTGCAATATTTGCGACAACTGTCTGGGCTCCACCCAATTCACACAAGGTTATGACTTGTAATACACGCATCTTTTCTCCAACGGCTTGACATGGTCAAGCGCACAAATTCTCTTTCAAACTCCAAATATACTACAAATAATCGTTTAAATGCAAGATTTAGGACTTTTATCAACGACAAATACGAAACTTTATTTTTTTTATGAAGGTAGAGAGCCCAAATGCACGCAAAACGACAAGAATGGAATTGGTTATCGAGAAAAGAAGCACGTGACTCTTTGCATAAAGCCAACCGGCACCATTTTCACGGAACATCCTCTCAAGTTCCCCGGTCTTTTTCAAGAATGAGCTGCTTGTGACACCTCCCAGGCGGAACATGGCCAATTCTTTTGGTATATATTTGAACCTTACACCGGCCTCATATAGACGGATGAGCAAATCGACATCCATCATAAACCTGTAATCTGTCTTGAACACACCGTGCTTGTCATATGCCCACTTTGCAACAAACGTGCCCTGATGGCAGACAATACGTTTCTTGTATGTATGCAACGGGAATTTCATTGATGGGCAAGCCTGTATTCTCGTATCGTTCTTGCTCTCCCAAATGAAAATGTTGCCACGATAGACACCGACACCATCCTCATACGCATCGGCAACGGCACGCAATGCACCCGGCAGCAGGACATCATCGGAATTTATTATTCCTATCACATCGCCTGTCGCGTGCGCGATACCTTTATTGAATGCATCGCTGATACCCTTGTCAGGTTCAGAAACGACTTTGGCAATACGGTCGCGATACTTGTCGACAATAGCCAATGTCCCGTCCTTTGACGCACCGTCAATTATTATATACTCCAGATTGGGATAATCCTGCGAAACGACACTTTTCAGAGTCTCCTCAATGGTCGATTCACTGTTGTATGTTATGGTTATGATTGATATCTTGGGCTGCATCGCTATCTTATCAACAAATATTTTATCTTATGGTAAAGATATGTAAAAATACTTATCCTACCAATTTTATTCACATCTTTAAATACCCTGATGTTCTTTGCAACTACATTGCCTATGTTTGCCAGGCGCTCAATAATGGCACGGCCTTTGCTGTATGCCATGGCACCCACCACATTTGAAGAGTGCTGACGATACAACACGGTTGGAGCATCCACATAGTCTATTATTCCGCCATGATATGAGACGGTCAGTGCACAAATGACATCGTGTATTATAATGTCATGCTCCACGTATTTCTCCAATATCAGTTCGCGGGCAATGCTGTTCATCAGAATGGTGCATCCGTTCACGCTATTGCATGTACACAGATATGGGAAAGTACGCAAGACATCGGGGCGCAGGCCCGAAGAACGCCAAAAGGAATCGTGGATAACATCAAGTTTTTCATCCACAATGTTCATATCGGTGTGTACGATGACAGGCTTGCCCGGATTGGCCTGCTCGACAGCCTTCATCTTCTCCATTGTCATGGAAAGTTTATTCGGCATCCAGACATCATCCTGATCACAGAATGCATAATAGTTTCCCGGTTGCGCAGTCTCGAGCAGATGCATGAAGCTCTTGCCCGGACCAAGGTTGTCAGAGGTATACCATTCAAGAAGGTCTTTTCTCTTCCACTCGTCAAGGAGGGCTACCGTACCATCCTGCGAACCATCATCACGTACCAGGATCTCAACATCGACATCATTCTGATCAAGCAGCGAAGTCAATTGTTGAGCGAGATATTTCTCCCCGTTATATGTTGACAAAAGTACTATTATCTTTTCCATCAGCAACAGTCATTTGACAGGTTTACCATTTCTCGAAAGTATACTCGACATCGGATGACGAAAGAAGAAGCATATCGTTGCTCAAATGCTCCACCTTGAACTTTGCAATGGTATCATATATATAGAGATTTTCCAGTTCTTTAGGCACGCGTATGCCATCGGTGCCGGGATAACGGTAGAAATTGTTCATCAAAATGCTATCTCCATCGTACTCGAAACAGCCCATGTACCAATTCTTTGGATGCTCGGTCTCGGAGTATATTCCCATCATCACAAGATGACGCTGGAATGTATAGAATATGCTGTCGGGATGTTCCACTACAACTCCGTTATCCACACGTCGGAGACGCCACATTCCATCAAGTTCTCCATTGATAAATATTCTTTCACACGAAAGAAGAAGAAACAACAAGCAGATATATAATATTTTCTTCATCATACTCCATTTATTTTAAAAGGCCGACTTTTACAAATGAAAGCATCACACCGGTATTGTTTCCAATATAATTGCTGCGGTCATGAGCGACAGAAGCCGATACGAGCCACGATTTTCCATCGGGAGAATATATGAAATCGGCAAGAACCGAGGTTGTGTACTTCTTCTCAAAGAATGGATTCACGTATGTTCCCCAGTTCTCGCTATAGGTATACAACAACCTGTACAGGAACTCCTTCTTACGGCCGAAAGCACCGTTCACACCGACATGATGTGCACGCATCCTGTTGGCCTTGAACTCAAGACTGCCATCGCTATTGTACAAAGGAGAGAAGACCAATGGACTACCCATTCCCTTGCCATAATAGTGCCATCCGCTGTATATGGCATGGTTATAGTAATTGTCGAGACCATCCATCTGCTCAACAAAGTAATCACTGGGGTCATTATAACCCGCACCACTCTGGTCATAAGTAGAGACATACTCATAGCGGATATTGGAGATAAAGTCCATAAAACCGCTCTTGTTCTTTATGGACAAGCCGATCATCATGTCACGCCAGGGATAATACACCCATGTCCTTTCATTGTTGATATTGTTCTGATATTCCATAAAGAACAGCTGTGAAAAGTCCTCGAACATATGTTCGCCATAGAGTTGGATATCTACAGGTTTCGTATGGAGGGTAAAAGCCAGATGCCAGTTGCCGACTTGGTTTCCTGTAATATTTGACTGTTCTGTAAATGGCACCAGTTCATCGCCACCGGTAGGAATGAACGCCTTCAGGAAATCCTTGAAACGTGTAGGCATTGAAAGGTATTTGCCCTTGGTATGAGTATAGACATCGCCTCCGAACTGTGAATGCATTTCGAGTCCTCCCTCGGCCTCCAATGGAAATTTCTCTTCATTGCCGACTTTCATAAAGAACGCCTTGCTATGATAAAGGGCATATCGGTTGTACTTTGCCTTCGGATTCAAGGCTGTGAAGCTTTCCTGGAATTTACTGTCAAGGAATACACCATACGATATGTGTCCACGCAACTTCAGCAACGAATTGGTGCCTTTGACAGTTACATATTCAGGAGCTCCGATACGCACCTGTGGAATTGGCGAACTGTTTCCGCTGTACACTAGGCCACCGGTACCGAGTTCACCCAATCCATTAAAAGCCAATGAGCTGAAATTATTCATGGCTTCATTCCCGTTCACTCCTTGAAGAGTGCTGAAATCACGCATCTCAGCAACACGTTCCTTTGCCCCCACACTAAAGGTAAGCCATTTGTATGAGATATCGGCATACAATTGATGCACAATAGGATTGTTGTTTTGATTGTATCCAGTCTTAAGATCCAGACCGGCAGCATAGTTCCAATTACCCTTGGAACCTATCAGGCCGTTGATATCAATTCCGTAACGTATATATCCGTTATATGTATCAAATGATGAAAGGCCATTATGATTGGAAACCAACCAGAATGGTGCATTCTCTCCAACACCGGCAAGAGCATTGAGCTGCACATAATCCTTCACGGTAACTTTTTCCTGCGCAGCCGCAGATGTAGTACCGAGAAGCAGAGCGCAGCACACGCCCAAAAGAATTCTTATGTATCTGTTGATTGGAAACATGATTCGAACAATATTGCTTTACTGACAAAATTACTAATAAATTAAAAACCGGCAATCAGACTTGCCATTATATTTCCGGGCTAAATTTTTAAAAGTTTATATAAGAATATATTCGCGAGAAGTATACATATCGCATATAGCACGACAAGCAAGCGCCCAAGCCAATGAGGCCTTATCAACACAGCCAGAAGTGGGAACAGTATACAGTCTATGATTGCAATAAACTCCTCGACTCGCATTGCAATAGGTGGGAGAAACGAGAGACCGACATATACGCATATCGAATAGCAGAAGACCTTCAACAACACCGGCATGTACGGATACTTCTCCTTCAGATAGTCATACCTCCATATCAATACATAATAGGCGAAAAGACGTACCAACGCCATTGCATTATAGATGTTGATTTCGGCCCATACACCGCCTTCATAAATCATCAGTTCCTCATACATCTGCAGTTTCTGTTGAATGAACGGGATCGGTATCCATTTCAACATTTCCATACCCGCAAACGGAAAGGCATAAATGAAAATGGGAAGAACTATGAGCAGGAAGCGGAAACGACGTGAAAGGTCCTTATTGCCGATCAGAATCAAAGGCAACAATGCCAATGCCGAATAATGGAAGAGGATTGCAAGAATCAGGCACAAGGAGAATTTCTTTTTTTCACCTTGGGCCAGAAACGGGATGGAGAAAAGGAATATGCCAGATGATACTGCAACGCGTATTTGGGTCATCTCCTGAATAACAAACAGATGGGTAAACCACAGCAGGATGGAGAGATACCAATATGGAGACAGTCTTTTAATTGCATAGACTTTAAGCGGAACTGCAAGAAAAGCGTATGTGATAAACATGAGCAACGGAGCGTCAAAGAAACGCGCCAGACCACTGATCATCTTGAAAGTAGGTTCAGTCAACAGGGCTGCAACGCCTGTAGGATGCTTGTAATATCCAAGATAGGCATTGTAGTCATTATCAATACCGGCAGGACGCAAAGCCACAAATAATGTCAGGACGGCCACCAATGCAAGCAGCAACCATCCACGACTTTGTATCTCCTCATCCTCAAAGAAAGCAAGGACGATAATAGCAAGCAGTATGACAAAAAGCAATGCTATGTACATATTCCGCTTATCCCTCTATTTCTGTTTCTTCTGTTTCTTCCTTGTTGTTCTGTATCCTGGCAAGCAGTATAATAAGATATACCAATGCCGACAACATTGCCATCGCGGCAGTTTTCATCAGCTTATGTGAGCTCGCAGGCTTGATGGGAACCGACGCGTTCTGCAACACTGTAAAGACAGGAGTACGTCTCTGTACCTCGGCCTCATTAAGCAGTCTCTGCTGATATAGCGCATTGTAGATATTGAATGCCAACTGCATTTCCCCGGCCAAGCGCTCCTCTTCGACCTTATACGCCTGTCGTGTGAGAACCTGATGTTTGTCCACATACTCGGCATACACCCTTTGCGCCTCGACATATTTTGTATATGCCGAATCGCACATTGCCTTTGAATGCTCAAGCTCAGCCTTGTTCTTCTCGGTTCTGTATCTTGTGATGAAATCCTGCAGCTCTTCCTTTATTGAATTTGCCATATTTGCAGCAACAAGCGGATCCTGCGCCTTCATACTCAATGCAATCACACCAGTCTTATCATCGACATCACAACCGATTGAAGATGACATACGCTGCAGGATGTCACTTTCAGTCTTTGTCAATCTGAAAGGATTGACCTTGTATTCAGCAGACGTATTGTATGGAACCGGCTTTGATACAAAAAGCAGTTTTACCTTGGCAACAAGTTTCAGCCACCAAGGATGCTCCTCCTTTTTCAGGATATACTCTGCGTATGTACCTTTGAATTCGCCATCCTGTGTCTCAACCTCAATATTCATTATAGGCACAAGGAAATCGGTTGAATTTACGATATCTGGATAGAACTCAGGTACAATAGCATCGTTGCCTTGAGTATTGAGACTTATTCCAAACATAGAGGCGGCAGAGCTCAATGCGCTGGCATTGCCCGATTCGCCATACTCCGGTGCAAGCTTTACACCCACGACATAGTGGCGAGGGATACAGAACAACAGTGCAAGGCTTACGACAGATGTTGCAAATGTTATCACGAAAAACTTTTTCCAATTCTCCTTGACAAGCTCAAACACCAGATCCAGACGAATCTCATTATTAACTATTGGTTTCATATTATCTTGTTTTATTCCATTACTTGTTTGATGACTTTTGCGGGATTGCCTGCAGCTACAGCATATGGAGGAATATCCTTCGTTACAACAGCATTCGCACCGATGACAGCATGATCACCGATTGTAACACCTGGCAATATTATACACCCCTCTCCTATTGAGACATACTTACCGATTACAACCGCCCCCTTAGAGTATAACTTCCTGTGTCGGGGTGGCAATTTAAGGTCTTCAGGCTCCACTGTACCATGAGTGTGGTCTGTAATATATGTCCTGGCACCCATGGTGGTATACTCACCAATCTCCACTCTATTTATACATCCGATATGGCATGACATCTGTACAACAACGTTATTCGCCAATTTCAATACCGGTTCAAAACGCTGTCCTGTATTAGGGAAATATGTTATGGCATCAATCCTTGCCAAACGGCATATCTCCACATTGTCACCGACACTTATATGCTTTGCACCGGTTATCATTACCGGACGTCCACATATGAGCAATCCTTTTGCTCCATTGAGACGATATCCAATAATCCGTGAATATACTCTATTTATCAAAGCATTGAAGGCCGACGACACCTTTGCATTCCAGATAACGGCAAATGGCAACGAACAGATATCAATCAATTTTCCAAGGAAACTTTTCATCTTATCCCTATTTTTCGTAACACAAAATCGCGCTCGGCTTTGCGCAGACCCAACAGAAACACACATGCAGCCACCCACACATCAAGTACGGCACAGACAAGCAATGCATCAATGCCACGTGCACCGGCATAATGTGGGCGCAACAGCAGCAAAGGTACAAAGCACACTAAAGCGACCTTGGCAATGGGCAGGACAACCTGCATGCAGAAGCCGGCAACAGAAAACCCGAACAATCCACGGCACAGCCACATCCTGACAAATTGGGCCATCAGCGTTGTTGCTATCAAAGCCCAGAAGACAGCATCAGGCATAGCCCCCATCTTCAATGCAATATATGCGACAGGCACTGTGCACAACATGCAACCGCCAACCATCAGCTGATATCTTTTTATATTGCCTGTTGCCGAAGCACCCACCATCAAAGGGTTGGCTACAGCCTCAACAACCGACACGCATATGAGCAAGCGTACAAAAAGCACCGTGTAGTCTTTCTCATAATCGGTAAGCCAAATATCAAGCAGGCTTTCCGTCATGAACAGCAACGGCACTATCAAGAAAAGCATCAGCAGGAAAGAGACACGCGAAGATGTCAGGATGAGTGAGTTCATCCTTTCCCTGTTGCCTACAGCATAATTCTTTGTTATCTGGGGATTGATGGCTGTCTGGAAGCTGTTGATGAATGACACGGTGGCTGTCTGAACCTGGAAAGCCACTCCACGGGCCGCATTTACCAAAGGGCCGCCAACCGCATTGAGCAACAGATTCAAGCCTTGGGTGTTGCACATGATAGCAGCATTGCCGATTGTATTCCATCCGAAAAAGCCGAACATATTCTTGAAGATCCCCTTGTCCGGCACCATCACAAAGCGCACTTTCCTATATGCCATGCGACAATATATTCCGTATATGCTCCTCACCACAAGAGCCGCCACAAAGAGCAGGAAGGCATACATCCTCAGCCTGTTGTCATCAAACAACGATAGCGACATGGCCACCAACAGTTTCAGCACGACATCTACAATAGTTATTGAGGCAAAAGCCCCCATATGCTCATGAGCAATAATCAATGCATTATATGGAACACTTACCATCGTTACGAAACTGCTGGCCAATGCAACATAGAAGACAAACATTGCATCACTGACTCTGCCGGCAGGGATATTCATGACACCCTGTATGTAGTATGTACCCAATACGCCACCGACCACAACAATAAGAAGACCTATGAGCACATGTATCATGAGGCTATGGGAGAAATAGGTATTGACCTCCGCCTCATCCCCTTCGGCCAAAGAGTAGGTTATAAAACGCTGTGTACAATTCAACATGGAATTGTTAAGGAACATCATGGCCATCACGACGCTGCCAACGACATCATATATACCGTAATCAATGAGACCTAAAGCTTTAATGACAACACGGGACGTATATAAATATACAGCCATCTGAAATATCATTCTAAAGTATAGAATGACCGTGTTCTTCATTATAAGCCTATCACTCATTAGCCAACATGTTTACGATGCTCACAACCATTGTTGCAATAGATACAGCCGATGAACTGATGGTAACCACCTCTGCAGTAGAGAGCTTCTTCTTCAGGCTCTTCGCCGGTACGACAATCTCCATGCCGGGCTTGATGTCACTGCTTGACAATTTCGATATCTTCTTTACACCACCGTTCATATATATGGCATATGCACCGTTCTTCTTTGCCCTGTCGGCATAACCACCGGCGTGCTTTATGTAATATTCCAGGTTCTTGCCATCCATGAATGTGACAGTGATGGGATATCGCACCTCACCGCTGATCTTCACAGTTCCCGAATATTCAGGCACAATAAGTTTGTCGCCTTCACGCAACACGATATCGGCAGCGCTGCCAGGTTTATCAACAGCCTTCTTCAGATCGATATCAAGAAGATATGCATCACCGAATGTCGCATTCAGGTTAATCAGAGAATCCGATATTGCCATATCGAAAGTCTTGTCGGAACGCAACGCGTCCTCATATATCTGTTTCTGGGTCTGCTTTATCATATTCTCGCGCTGCATCTGCTCCTCGAGAGACATTTTACGATAAAGACGTGCACCCTGAGGATATGATGATGAAGCAAAGCCACCGGCATCCTTTACCAAATCGCTCAGGCGGTAATCGTGGCTATGCATTGCATAATCTCCCTCGAAGTTCACAGCGCCATCGATTGTAACGCTCTGAATCAAGTTGTTCACAGGACTCTTGCGCACATGCACCTCGTCAAAAGGAGCGAGTTCAAAACCTGGAGTTCCATCTATTACAAAGCCATCCTTCAACGAGAAGCAATAAACCTCAGTGATTGTATCTCCGCTCTCGACAGATTTTGGATTGTAGAGTCGGCGATAGATGTCAATCTTCGCTGTAGAAGCGACATTTGTCAAGCCACCGGCCTGCAGAACGAAGTCTTCGAGAGTAGTATTCTCGGCAAACTCATAAATACCCGGGAAATTGACCTCGCCACTGATCTTCAAAGTCTCCTGACCACGCATCTCGTTCATCGAAGGAATGAACAGAACATCTTCCTTGCGCAGTTCCACATCGGGCGATGTTCCATCCAGAATACCCTCAACGTTCACGGCAAGCACCTCAAGGCGTCTGTCGGCCTTGCGACGATGCATTACCGCACGTGCAAGGAAAGCATCCTCACACAATCCGTCGGCTGCCTCAATCAAGTCGAGAACAGTATTGATGCTGCCACCCATCTGGTAGAGTCCGGGATGGAACACAGCACCCTTGATCTCAACCATATTCGAGAATCGTGGGATTATTGAATCAACATATATCGAGTCGCCATCAACAAGATTGAAAGCACCGAAAGAGTTCTTCTCGACAGTATGGATTGAATATTCCCTACCATTCTTACGTATCACTCGGATGTTCTTGTCATACGCATCGCCTGTAAGACCACCTGTATATGAAAGCAACTTGGCCAGAGACTCCTCTTTTTTCATCTCGTACATCATTGGGCGCTTTACCTTACCCTGGATGTTTACAATGGCATTGTAAGGACCAACTACAATCAGGTCATTGTCCTGAAGGCGAATATTTCCTGTGTTATTGCCATTGAGTATATAGTCATAGACGTCGATCTTTGAAACAGACTTGCCGTTTCTGAAAACATTGATTTCACGCAGTGAACCCCAATCGCTGATACCGCCGGCCATGTACAAGGCATTGAACAGTGTCGAGAATGCACTCAATGTATATGAGCCCGGAGCCGCCACCTCGCCTACAATATCCACCTTGACATTACGTGTCTCGCCAATTGAAAGACTTATGGATGAACCGTTATAGTATTCAGCAAGAATATCGTTGACTTGTTTTCCGGCTTCGTTCACAGTAAGGCCCGCCAATTTGACTCTACCTACACCTTCCAGGACAATAAAGCCCTCGGGCGAAATCTTGTTGTCAAATGTCATCTGCGACGCGCCCCACACATCTATTATCACCTGATCGCCGGCACCTAAAATATAATCGGCCGGTGCAGGAATGTTCATCGCCGGCTCAAATGTAAGCAGTTCATTGTTGAAGAGGTTACGACCAAAGACCTGGGTCTTCTCTTTCAACAGGTTCTGATAATAGACAACAGAATCAAGGTCAAGGAATGCCATATTCATCTGCAAATCCTTCTGTTCCTCTTTCTGCAAGGCCCTCTGCTTTTCTTTGGTCAGTTTGTCCTTATTGGTCTTCTCTTCCTTGGAAATGACAAAATTCCCATCTTTTTCCTTCTCTTTTCCATCTCTCAGGCGTTCGGTCTTTTCACCCTTACCTGTCAAGTCAACAGCTCCAAGACCATTCTGTTCCTGCTCGTACTTTTCCTTGATTCTACGGATTTGAGCCGGTGTTGCACCCTGCTGCAACAATTTACGCGCAATTGTCGTCTCATCGGCACCGCGCTCCTTCTCGGCGATTATAATCTTTACGATCTGATCATCAGATACAGTTTGCGCTGCCACCCACTGGAATGAGAATGACAACACAAGGGCAAATAATATCTTCTTTATCATTTTATCAGAATTTTTTTCCGTTTACAATATATACAAATGTCGTGAATATCAACTTCATATCAAGCCACAACGAGCGTTTCTGCAAATACTCAAGGTCCATATCCAGACGAGTGAGCATTTTTTCCATCGTATCGGTATATCCGTTATACAATGTCGCCATTGAAGTCAAGCCGGGGCGTATCAGAAAAAGATAATCGTAATTGGGGTTCTCCTTACGTATCTTCTCGATGAAGTAACTGCGTTCGGGGCGCGGACCGACAAATGACATATCCCCTTTCAACACATTTACCAGTTGAGGCAATTCATCAAGATGGTGTTCACGCAGAAATTTACCGACTTTAGTCAGACGTTCATCGTTTACCTGAGCCAAGCGTGGTTTTCCGTCACTTTCCGATTCGGCACGCATTGTCCTGAACTTCAGGATATTGAAAGCCTTCCCCTTGTACCCGACCCTCTCTTGCTTGAACAATACACTGCCATCGCCTTGCAAAAGCAGCACCATTGCAACAACAAGAAAGACTGGAGACAATATTATCAATGCAAGAAATGAACAAATGAAATCAAACAGACGTTTTACTATACGCTCAAACAGGTTCATTCCATCACGTATATCCAAAGCTATTGATCTTTCGGCCATAATAAACAAGATATTTTTTATAATAACTTGTTTTTGCACGAAATATTGTATTCCGGTTCAAATAAATTCAATATCACAAAAAACGCCGCCATAGACAACGTTATTTGGCAAAGATACGAATAAGCGAGTTATAAATATGAAGTTTACTTCAATATTTTTTACCGCGAGTGCAAGTATCTTCGAGTTTTATCTCAAAGATACGAATAAACGAGCGAGAAATATGAAGCTTGCTTTATTATTTTACCGCAGAAACGACAAATAGCGGTCATTCTGTGCAAAAGACAGAGTTATGACACGGATTTTACACCAGAAATCAAATCGGCCAATCCTTTTTATCAGATTTTTTCAAGAACAGAACCCGGATAGTAGAACGACAATATCTGCTCACATGAATAACCATTTTCACCCATCATGGCAGCACCAATCTGGCATAGTCCAACGCCATGTCCCCAACCTGCGCCTTTCAGCACAAACTGCACCTCGCCATTGGGAGCAAACTCCTTATCCACGACAAAAGCCGAACTGTAGAGGTGTGATTTTGACAGCCAACGGCGAATCTCCAGCTCCTTACCGACTGTCATTACTGTTTTTGAACCGACAATCTTGAGTTTCACTATTCGTCCCGATGCGCCACGTTCCACCGGCAGCAGTTCCTCTATCGCACCGAAATCGATTCCAGAACGTTCGGCAACAAGTGAGGAGAGTTCACTTTGGGTGTACACCACCTTCCAACGATAAAAATCATTCGTTTCCCTGTCATATCCGTTCAATATCTGCGAAAGCACCGTCTTGTCATCAGTAGAACAGTAGGATGAAGGCACACTCTCAATCCACTCACGTGCGCCCTCTTCTGTTGTCAAAAGAGGCTGTTGTGGAGCATCTGCACAATCCCTGAAAGCCTGCAGATAATCATAGTCCACACCTTCCCAGCAAGCCGAAAAACGTTCAGTGACACCACCGCAGCATTTGCTGAAACGCGCATCACACACCTTGCCGTCGTATTTGAGTACAATATCACGGGTCTCCTCCACGGCACGTGCCACATTCGGATTCAACGCACGCGTCATTCCCTGATAACGTTGGCAATGGTCATCGGCGCAGAAGTCAAAATTGTGGTGGTCTTCCCTTGCATACCAACGGACAATCTCGCTGTCGTTTTCATATCCAAGCTGCGCATTCTCCACGCGTTCACACCTGTCAAGTTGCGCATAGAGCCAACTGCGGGATATTACAGTGTGGGCTTTCAGGAACTCCAAGGATGAAGTTGCCGACATCTCGCTCGAGATGACACTTACCAGATAATCCTCGACAAAAAGGCGATTTATCGCACGAACCTCGCCATCTTCGACAACAAGGCAAAGTTCGCCCTTGAATGTCTGGTCCTCGAAACGTTGCCAATGGAAACCAACTCCAATGACCACGTCATGCAGGACAAAACTGCAATCATCGGTCAATGGTTTGAAACATAGAGCTGAATAACCCTTTCCATTGAAACATAGCCTGCCATCTTCGATGAAAACAGAGTTGTCTGCAGGAACAGGCTTGCCATCAAGTGTAAAATCCCCGATGAAATCGAACTTTATGCGCGTAGCTCGCAAGATACCGATATCAACCTTCCTCATCTTATCCGTTCAGTTTTTCAGCAATGGCATCAGCCGTTTTTTCCGATATTGCAACCTCACACAACAGCGCTGCAGCCTCATCGGGAGTAATTGTCTCAAAATCACATTCACGCGGTGTCACCATCAGGCCGGCCATATCCAATGTCCCGGGGCTGACAAGGCGCTGTGATGCACCTTCGGCATAGTAGCATGAAGGGCGATGCTCTGCGCGTGGAAGCACAATGGTAACATAACCTCCTTCTGGCGCATAATATGATATCACATTCATTCGCGGTTCAAGTTCATCGGCCACCACAGGCAATGCCGCAAGCAGGCGATCAAACAGTTCTACAGAATGTGAAACACTCTTAGCAGTTATCATAAAGAATGGCACAAGATAGCCTTTCATTTTGTATATGCTGCTATCACCAATGCTGCAAAGCGGTTCTTCTGCTGTAAATTCTCCTGCAGACATTGACCTTAACAGAGGGATATCGGCACTGCGGACAGCCTGCAGATGGGCATGATCGGGAGCCGAAGCACCACACTTCGCGCCATTATAAAAAAGTGCCATTCCATGCCATCTCTCTGCCAGATGAAGCATATCGGCATACATCGGCTTCAACAATTGCGGTGTATGCAGCCTGCATGGCAAAGTAAAATGGTGTGGCAATATGGGATATGGATTAACAAGCAGCTCAAACGTTCCCATTGCATTCTCTGCAATCTGCTCTGCAGGGCGGTTTTCCCCACACAGGAAACATGGACGTGCAGCGAGTGATGCCGCATCGACCTTTGCTGCTGTAGAGACAGCCCTGGTGGGATTATACTGCAGATACACTCCATTCTGCAGGTCACGGAACTCAACAACAGCTAACGCCTCATATCTCTTTGCAGCATCGGGCCATTGCACAAGTTGCTTCTCAAAAAAAGCATCCACGCCCTCGCGTGATATGGTAGTCCAATTGCTCACAAGTTCCTTACGCGCAGCGAATTCTGCAGAGCGCAGACTGTCTTTATAGTAGTTATGGGCATTCACCTTTTCGTGCGACAGCGCAGCATCGGAGTTTCCGCCCCATCTACGGCACAGATAGAGGACATCATATATGCGGCCAATCCTGTAACGACGCGAAATCTGCAGACCGACGGCATAATCCTCGCCATAGCTCACGTTAGGAAATCCAACTTCGCGTATCACCGGTGTAAAGAAAGCACGCGGTGCACCAAGTCCGTTGATTCTGAGAGCATTGTTACGTCCGTTCTCCTCGCTCCACTCACGGTGGTCAATAATACCCGGAGGCAACGTATTCAGTTCAAAATCACATATTCTGTATGAGCCTATCAACATTGCGCACTGCTGCTCATAGAAGCCATCAACAACACGTTGCAGAGTATTCTCATCGCTGTAGATGTCGTCACTGTCAAGCTGAACGGCAAAACGTCCGCAACGCGCATCGTTCACCGCCAACTGCCAACAACCGCCAATACCCAGATCGTTACGCGATGGGATTATATGCACCACCCTCTCATCGCCAAACGAGTCTATTATCTGCGGAGTATTATCTGTTGAATGGTTGTCAACCACCAATATATTGAATACAAACGATGTCTTCTGTTTAAGTACTGATGTTATGGCATCCGCAATTGTAGATTCACGGTTTAGAACTGGAATGACAACCGAGGCCTCTACTGGAAATTCGCCGGTCGAAAGGTCAATATTGTCATATTTGCAAGGAGGCAGCCACGCGCCCACCTGTTTGAGATGATGGGTACAAACCTCTTCCATCTCTATCTGCACATTACGCTGTGCCGGATTCACATAATCAAACTGTTTCTCGCCGCTCTTGCGTGTATCATCCTCATCTACCGTGTACACATATTCCTGATGGTGATATATCTTGCCCAGACGCTCCATTGCCAGACGCAACTGATAAAATCCTGCATATTCGAATTCATCGAGTTCCATTCCGACATACTCCTTCAACGCATTGACCCTAAAAAGTATTACCGGACCAAAATCAAAGTCATTACGCAGGCTGCCGGGTTGCCAGTCTATAGTTGGGGCATCAACTACATTGCCATCTATCTTTTTACGATAATGTGAATAACACATCGTGGCATCCACGGGCATTACCTGAACCATTTCATCGAGCGATACGTCATCAATCGACACACCACCCTTGCCAACAAGCAGCAGATATTCGCCCTTTGCCGCAGTTGCAACATTCCTGAACCATGCAGTCGACTGCAGCAGACTACCGACAACGACTGTTTCTATATTATTTTTCGCCATTTTTTGAATCATTTCCGCGAAAATAGTAAAAACGCTTGGATGGCAACCATAAAATACAATAAAATATTATTTAATATTAAAAAGAGAGCGAGATTACCGAAAAATCACTTTTTTGCATTATCTTCGCAAGGAAATATAATTTGTCGCAAACAAGCAAGAACCCCCACGGCGCATTATGGAAGAGAAAAAAAGGAGATTGGCAGGAATGACATTGAACGACCTGACATCAGCAGTCAAAGAGGCAGGAATGCCGGCATTCACAGCCAAGCAGATTGCCGATTGGGTTTACAAGAAGCGTGCAGGCACCATTGATGAGATGTCGAACATCTCACTGAAGAACCGTACAAGGCTCAACGAGCTTTTTGAAGTAGGTTACTCGGCACCTGCCGATGCCGCACGTTCGGTCGACGGCACCGTCAAATACCTTTACAGGGTAGACAACAACCATTTTGTCGAGGCTGTGTATATCCCCGATGGCGACCGCGCGACACTATGCGTATCTTCACAGGTAGGTTGCAAGATGAACTGCCTTTTCTGCATGACCGGAAAGCAGAAATACACCGCCAACCTCACTACAAACGAAATCGTAAACCAGATATTGGCATTGCCCGAATTCGAGAAACTTACCAACATCGTTTTCATGGGCATGGGCGAGCCTTGTGACAACCTCGACAACCTGTTGCCCGCCATTGAGATCCTCACATCGGAATATGGATTAGGCTGGAGCCCGCACCGCCTGACAGTATCATCGGTAGGTGTACGCAAAGGACTCAAGCGCCTGCTCGACTCGGGCGATTACCACATAGCAATAAGCCTGCACCATCCCATCCCCGAGCAGCGTGCCGAAATCATGCCTGCCGAGAAGGGATTCCCCATAACCGAGGTGCTTGACCTTCTACGCCAGTACGATTTCAGCCACCAAAGAAGGCTCACATTCGAATACATCGTCTTCAAAGGAATAAACGAGACACCATTCTATGCCCGCAAACTGGTGCAGCTTCTCAAAGGCCTTGACTGCCGCATGAACCTCATACGCTACCATGCCATCCCCGGCGTACCATTGGAGGGAGTTGACGAGGCCGGCATGACACAGTTGCGTGACTTCCTTACCCACAACGGCCTTTTCACAACCATCAGGGCATCACGCGGCGAGGACATCTTTGCTGCCTGCGGAATGTTGTCGACACTCAAACAGGAGAACAAACAATAACAAAACATACCATACCTATGAAAAAAGTATTTCTGTTTCTACTATCAATAGTGCTGTTGACCTCGTGTGGCGAGGATATCAAGCGCAAGTCTATGGGAGCACCATATGAAGTTATGCTCGTGTGTGAAGATGATGTTTGGGACTCTACAGCCGGCATAGCTATCGAGCAGGCTCTCAAGACCCCAATCCAAGGTCTTCCACAGAAAGAATCATCGTTCAAGATAACACGTCGCAACAACGATGGTTTCAACATTACCGAGCAGGCGTTCCGCAACATCATCCTTGTAGACATCAACAGCAACCACAGCAAGTGCGAGTTCCGTTTCGAAAGGGACATCTACGCCGAGCCACAGGTGGTCATGGCCATCTACGCCCCCGACATGAAGTCTTTTGGAGACTACGTGAACCAGAATGCCCAGGTCATCATTGATTTCTTCACAGAGAAGGAACGTGAATATCAGTTGGCCGAGTTGGCTGTAAAGCACAACAAGCAGGCGCTTTCATTGATGAAGCAGAAGTTCGGTTGCGAGATGAAGATTCCTGCAGGCATCAGTGGCTACAAGCAGGGAGAGGATTTCCTTTGGTTCTCGGACTACAACAACCCAAGCAAGGTCGAGATGCAGAGCTTTGCAGTATACAGCTACCCTTATACCTCGCCCGACAATTTCTCAAAGGAGCACTTCATCCATATGCGCGACTCTGTGATGAAGGAGAATATTCAGGGCGGAGAACCCGATTCATACATACAGACCGCTCCCGGAACAGTCGAGATTACAGCCGAGGCATACAACGGCAAATACATGAGCGTTGCACGCGGTTTGTGGTACATGGAGAACGACGACATGTTTGGCGGCGGCCCATTCGTCTCACACTCAATCGTTGATGAAGAGAACAGCAAGGTTATCGTTGTCGAGGCATTCGTTTATGCCCCCAACAAGGCAAAAGGCGGCTTCATGCGCAAGTTGGAGTCATCACTCTACTCGCTGATGCTACCTGTTGACTTAGCAGCAACCGGCAAATAACACATTTGAACACCAGAACAATTACAACCCGCATACATTATGAGCGAAAAAGGTAAGATACGCGTAGGAATAACACAAGGCGACATCAACGGTGTCGGCTATGAAATAATCTTCAAGACATTCGAGAATCCCGAGATGTTCGAAATCTGCACCCCAGTGGTCTTTGGCTCGCCCAAGGCTGCCGCATATCACCGCAAGGCGCTGGAGATGGAGATACCATACAATGCAATTGAGAAAGCTTCCGATGCACAAGCCGGCAAGCTGAACATCATCAACTGCAACAATGATGAGCTGCACATCGAGCTCGGTTGCAGCAATGCCGAAGCCGGACAGGCAGCATTCCAGGCACTGGAAAAGGCTGTCGAGGCCTATAAGAAGGGCGAGGTTGATGTACTCGTGACTGCACCTATTGACAAAAGCGCAATCCAGAGCGAGCAGTTCAAGTTCCCTGGCCACACCGAGTACCTCCAGGAGTGCAGCGGCGAGGAAGACAAGGCACTCATGATACTGTGCAGTGACGATTTACGCGTTGCCGTTGCCACATCACACCTTGCATTGCGCGACATTCCGGCAGCCATTACTCCCGAACTGCTTGAGGAGAAGATCACACTGCTCAACGAGAGCCTGAAGAAGGATTTCAACATTGATGCTCCCAAGATTGCCGTACTCTCACTCAACCCACACGCCGGCGACAACGGCCTGCTTGGCAAGGAGGAGATTGAAGTAATCACTCCAACCATCAGAAAGATGAACGACGGCGGAATCTTCTGCTATGGTCCATTCGCCGTAGACGGTTTCATGGGCAGTGGCAAATATGACCAGTTCGATGCAATACTGGCAATGTACCACGACCAGGGCCTTGCACCACTCAAGGCATTGGCCATGAACACAGGAATCAACTTCACGGCCGGCCTGTCAATCATCCGCACCTCGCCTGCACACGGCGTTGCTTATGACATTGCAGGACAGGGCGTTGCCGATGAGAACTCATTCCGTCAGGCCATCTATGCAGCCATCGACATTATGCGTAACCGCAAGTTCTATGCCGAGGCACGCCGCAACCCGTTGCGCAAGCTCTACTTCGAGAAGCGCGATGACAGCAACCGCCTGAACCTGCAGCAGGCCGACAACGATTAAAATCTTCGTGAGATGAAATTTGCAATCATTGCAGCCGGCGAAGGTTCAAGACTTGCACGCGAGGGCGTGAAAGCCCCCAAGCCACTTATAGAGTTACAAGGCATTCCCATCATAGAACGCCTTGTAATGCTTTTTGCCTCGCAAGGCGCAAGCAGCATCAACATCATCATCAACGAGCAACAGCCCGACACGTTGCAGCTGCTCAAGAGACTGCAGAACCAGTACCCCATCAACATCGTTGTCAAGGACACACCAAGTTCAATGCACAGCCTGCATGCGCTGAGCCATCTGCTGCGTGGAGAGAAGTTCTGCCTCACCACTGTGGACACAATCTTCAAGGAGCAGGAGTTCACGGAATATATAAAGGCTTTTGAGTGCAGCACCTATGACGGACTGATGGCCGTTACCGATTTCATTGATGATGAAAAGCCACTCTACGTGGACACCGATGAGAATTTGAACATCACAGCCTTTGCTGATAGCCCCACTGCTGCATCCAGATACATATCAGGCGGCATCTACGGCCTACAGGACAACGCACTCGACATACTTGACGAATGCATGGCGTCCGGCATCGAGAGGATGCGTAATTTCCAGCGCAGTCTTGTCAAAGGAGGCCTGCACCTGAAAGCGCACCCATTCAACAAGATCATTGACATTGACCACGCCGAGGACATTGCCAAAGCCGAAGAATTCCTTGCCCGATGACAAAGATCGCAACCATAGCACGCAGTCCGATGGATTCTCCCAACATGACAGCCAACGACGCTGCCATACTGGAGAGCATCACGGCAGAACTTACAGAACGCGGCGTTGAGGTTGTACTTATTGGCGAGAACGAGGAGATACCGCATGACACAAAGGCCGTCTGCACCATGTCGCGCACGGCAAGCATCATAGAAAAGCTCAAAATGGCCGAAGCGCAGGGAGTCACAGTCATCAACCCCACAGCAGCTGTCGAGAACTGTTCCCGCAAACGCTTTATGGAGATATTGCACGGCAACGCCATTCCACAGCCGCCGTTCAGAATTATGACCGGCGCCGACGGATTGGACGCGCATTGTTTCCCTTGCTGGATAAAGAAAGCCCACGGATGGAGCAACCACAAGGACGATGTGACTTTTGCCGGCACAATGCAAGAGGCCGTATCAGCCATCGAGCAAATGGCAACACGCGGAATAACAGAAAGCATACAGATGCTGCACTGCACCGGCGACATTGTAAAGTTCTATGGCATAGGCCTCGACCTTTTCCACTACTGTTACCCCGGCAACGGCAAATTCGGCAAGGAGGAGATAAACGGCACTCCACAGCACTACAGTTTCGACACCCACATGCTCAAGGCACTTGCCCAAAAGGCAGCCATAGCCATTGGATTGGATATCTATGGAGGCGACGCCATCATTACCCCACAAGGAGAGATATTCATAATAGACATCAACGATTTCCCCAGCTTCAGCGCAATACGCGACATTGCAGCCAAGGAGATAGCAACATTGATAATGAACAAGACAAAATAGCACCATGAACGCCGAAGAGAAAAAGATGTACCAGGCATCAATCAAATCAATGGACACCGAGGAACTGCTCGACCTTTGGTTCTACCGCCCACTGGGTTTCCGTTGCGCGCTGTTTTTCCGCAAGTATGGAATACACCCCAATGTAATCACAATCATATCAATATTCCTTGGCATGGGCGCCGGCGTGTGCTTTGCTCAGGAGAGCCTCCGCTGGAACATCCTTGGCATGCTTCTGCTCATATGGGCCAACCTCTATGACAGCACCGACGGACAGTTGGCACGCATAACTGGCCAGAAGACCCGTTGGGGACGCATACTCGACGGTTTTGCCGGCGACTGCTGGTTCTTCTGCATATACTTTGCCATTGCCGTGCGCGAGACATTCCAGCCCATCCCCTTTGCACCCGAATATGAGTGGGGCGTAATCATTTGGATAATGGTATCTTTCAGCGGTTTCTGGGTACACGGCTCACAATGCCAGCTTGCCGACTATTACCGCAACATACACCTCTACTTTACCAACGAGAAGAACGGCAACGAGTTCCACAACTCCGCTGCCGTGCGCAAGGAGTACAAGGAGACACCATGGCGCGGCAATTTCTTCTGGAAGATATTCCTTAACGCATACATCGCATATGTCGAGAATCAGGAACGTATGTCCCCAAAATTCCAGCAGTTCATCAAGGTAGTGAACGAGAAATACGGCACAGCCATCCCGGACTCGCTCCGCAAAGAGTTCCGCGCCGGCAGCCTCCCGCTCATGAAGTACACCAATATCCTTACCTTCAACTCGCGCGCCATAACCCTGTGCTTTGTAATGCTCATCGGGCAATTGTGGTTCTATATATTCTTTGAGCTCGTCATACTCATGATACTCTTTGTATACATGAGATACAAGCACGAAAGACTTTGCAGCACACTCACACAAAAGATTGAAAGCGGATATGAGTACAATTAAAGGAGTAATCTTTGACTACGGTGGCACCATTGACACCAACGGCGTACATTGGGGCGAGGTAATTGCAGAGCAATACAGGCTTGCAGGCGTGGGAATTGATCGCGATCTGTACCGCAACGCATATGTACACGGCGAGCGTTCACTGGCCAAAGCCCCCATCATTACCCCCGAGGACACCTTCCACACACTGCTGCGCAAGAAAATCGCAATCCAGTTCGAATACCTGAGGGAACAGACACTGTCACAACAGTTCACCACCGCACTTGCCGAGCGCATTGCCGACGGATGCTATAACAAGGTCAAGGAGACACTCGCCACCAGCCGCGCCATCGTGGAACAGCTCTCAAAGCAATACCCCATGGTGCTCGTGACCAATTTCTATGGCAACATGCCCGTTGTACTCAAGGAGTTCGGACTGGCAGGCTATTTCAAGTGCATTGTAGAATCATCCATTGTCGGCATACGCAAGCCCGACCCTGCACTCTTTGCTTTGGGAGTCGATGCACTGCAGTTGCCGGCAGAGGAAATTGTTGTCATTGGCGACTCATACCGCAAGGACATCTACCCATCATCGACTCTTGGTTGCAAGACAATATGGCTCAAGAACATCTGTTGGGAAGAGGAGCCCATCGCCGACGGCCATGCACCCACTGCCATCATTGGTAGCATAGAACAGGTAACCGATGCAATCTCCGCACTGCAATCCAAAGAACCATAAACCGCGCTGCAATGTTTTATAATGAAACCGTATATTGTTAACCAATAGAACATTCATTATGAAACAGAAACTTACCATCACAGCGCTGCTCCTTGCCATGTGCGGCATTGCCGGCGCGCAGATTGTCCCCGAGGACTACACAGCCATACACAGCGACAGCAGCTGGTACTTCACTTTCGATTACGACACCCCGAAACCCGGCAGTGATGAGGGAATGCTCATCATCACACACCTGTGTACCCCCGACACCTGCATAAGCACCGCCGAACGCCACATACAGGGCAAGCGTTACGCAAAGCGATATGTCAAAAGACACAACACCCAGCCACAGCTACAGAAGCACGGCCCCTCCAGTTGTACGCTTGTACTGCCCGAAGACGAGGTTAGCGACACCATGTACGGCATCACATACTGCGAGTACAGCACACGCCGTGGCACCAGGTTCAGTTGCGACACCTTTGCCATCAGCCTGCCCCAATGCCCGCCAATGAGTTGCCATAGGGTAACCCCCAACAAGAGCATTGCCGACCACATTGCCGCCGAACACCCACACGTCAAGAGTATAAGATACTACACTCCGCTCACAAGCAGGAATGCACCCGATATGGATATTACCCCCAATGTCGTGCGCTACACCAGCAACAGCAGCAAGCTCAATCCCGAATATCTCAACAACGCACAGTCAATAGAGGAGATGATGACCATCATTGGCGAAATATTGGCTGACAGCACCACAACCCTGCAGTCCATACAGATTGCAGGCTACACCTCACCCGAGGGATACGAGGACAAGGGCACCGCACGCGGTCTCAACCGCGCCATTGCCATGCGCGACCACATCAGGAGCCACCATCACCTCCCCGACTCCATCTTTGAAGTTGCCGGTGGCGGCCGCAACTGGAACATCATCTACAACGACATCAAGGAGACAAAGACTCCCGGAGCCGACGAACTTATTGCCCGTCTAAAGGAAGAACCCAATGAAAGCATGCGCGAGAAGATACTCAAGCAATACGACAATGGCGAACTGTACAAGAAACTGCAGTCACACTATTTCCCCGCGCACCGCATAGCCTGCTGCACCGGAATATATTATCAGAACGTGCCCGACACCACCGCCATCATACTCAATGCCATAGTAGATGAATTGATGGAGAACCCATCCCCCGATTACGGCAGGCTGCTCAACGAACTCAAGCCATACAGGCACGACCCGCGTGCGCTCAACCTCCAAGGCATAATCGAGTACCGCCGTCATCACCGCCATGCAGCCGAGCGCGCCTTCGCCAAAGCCGCACGCATGGGCGATGAACAGGCACTCATCAATTTGGAGATTGCAGAATATAACCGCAACATGGAGAATATGGAATAACACCGGCGCCGGTGGCTACCATTATAACCAAAGTCAGTCCATTAAACGCACACAACATTTAAAAAAGTGGAAAAATTATCAATTATTGCACAAGCGGCGCACTCTTGTGCAATAATTTTAATACCTTTGTACAGATTTAAACACACAAACTGTACAAAATGAAAAAAATCATCTTTACACTCATGTGCGTTCTCATGGCAATCTCATCCAGCGCACAGGACCTTAATTCAAAAGGCGACAACATCATTGGAGAGTATTTGAGCATCAAGGACGGCAGCAAGAGCAAGATCAGAATCAGCAAGGAGTCAAACGGCACATATACCGCCCAGGTATTCTGGGTTGAGAAAGCCTACGATGCAAATGGCAACAAGCGCAAGGACACAAAGAACCCCGACAAGAACCTGCGTAATGTAGACCTTGACAAGGTTATCCTCATCAAGGGCCTCAAGTACGATGCAAAAGGCAAGGAGTGGACCGACACAAAGATCTACGATCCGGGAAGCGGCAAGATCTATAGCGTAGACATCGAATTCAAGGATGCAAAGACACTCAAGGTATACGGAAACATTCTTGGAATTGGCAAGACTGTCTACTGGACAAGAATTGAGGAATAATCAAATTAAACAGACAAAGCAGGAATCACTCCTGCTTTGTCTGTTTAATGACCTTACATGGAACACCCACAGCAACTGAGCCCGATGGTATATCACGGTTAACCAGACTACCGGCACCTATAGTCACAT
>JAFZFO010000016.1 GCA_017555845.1 Bacteroidaceae bacterium
ACGGAGCAAAGTAGCGTTAGCATACTGACGAGCTCCCTTAGAAACCTGAAGGATAACAGGTGACTTTGTTTCAACAGCAGCCTTGATGATAGCCTGCATCTGCTCCATGTTGTTGAAGTTGAACGCTGGGATAGCGTAACCACCCTCAATTGCTCTTGCAAACATATCTCTTGTGTTTACAAGACCTAATTCTTTGTAATTTACCATAGTTATTTAATACTTTAAAGTAGTTAGATAATCACTGTCTACCACCCTACCGGGCGTAATTCTTTGCAAATTTAATAAATTCTTTGGTTAAACAGACATATTAGACAAAAAATTATACAACCAGAGTGATAAAGTGTTTTTTTAGTATAAACGGATAGGCATTTATGAGGAAATATCATATATTTGAGAAAAATCTCCAATATTTACTGAACTCGCTGTGAAAAATACTGAAGCAAACTTCGTATTTATCGCTCGTTTGTTCGTATATTTGAAGAAAAGTTCAAAAACACGATTCATAAAATGTATATCATAGGCATAGCAGGCGGCACAGGTTCAGGAAAGACCACCGTTGTAAAAGAGATAGTTAATTCATTGCCCCAGGGGTCGGTGGCAGTAATTCCACAGGATTCATACTACAAGGACAGCAGCCACGTCCCTGTCGAGGAGCGCCAGTTCATCAATTTTGACCACCCCGATGCGTTCGATTGGGATTTACTTGTTGAGCAGATTGCACAGTTGCGCCAGGGTAAGGCCATTGAACAGCCTACATACTCATATATTACCTGCACACGCCAACCCGAGACTATTCACATTGAGCCCAAAGAGGTTATCATAGTAGAGGGCATCATGGCGCTTGTGAACCCCGAGCTGCGCGAACTGATGGACCTGAAGATATTTGTAGATGCCGACGCTGATGACCGCCTCATCCGTCTCATTCGCCGCGATGTGATTGAGCGAGGCCGCACCGCCGAGACTGTAATATCACGTTATGAACGCATTGTAAAGGACATGCACTGGGAATTCATTGAGCCGACAAAGAAATTTGCCGACATAATAATGCCACAGGGAGGCCACAACAAGAAAGCTATCAAAGCCCTGCAGATGTCCATTGGCTATTTCCTAAAGTAAACGGCGGATGAAAAAAAGGAATCTGATACCGGCCACATTGGTTCTGCTCATATCGTTTGTAGCGATATTCGTATTCGATGTCGCTACAAAGCGGTTGGACAAGAGCTATGAGCCTGTATGGAAGGAGGTTCCTGCATACACATATCTGTCGCCCTATGCCGAGCTGTCGCCGTATGACGCACACTTTAGGGAAGCAGCCGACAGCACAGGATATGACTGGACGCTGATTGCAGCCATTGCCTTTACCGAGTCACGGTTCGACAGTACTGCCGTATCCGAGGCGGGCGCTCTTGGAGTGATGCAGATGATGCCGGAGACTCTACGCGGATTCGACATCCCCGATTCACTACACAACGACAACTACACGAACATCATGACAGCCGCAAGGCTGCTGCAGTCACTGGAGAAGCAGTTCCGCTATATCAAAGATACTGACGAACGCATAAAGTTCATTCTGGCATCATACAATGCCGGGTTCGGATACATCCACGATGCCATGCGCCTTGCGAGAAAGTATGGATATGACAGATATAAATGGGAAACAAACGTCGACTCGTTCCTTGTCCATTTGAGCAAGCCCGAATACTACACCGACACGCTTTGCCGCAACGGACAGTTCAACGGTTGGGCCGAGACCCTGTCATTCGTGAAGAAAGTACACCGCAACTGGCGCAAATTCCGTGCCATACAGGAGGACTACAGCGACTCCATCCGGGAGCTGATAATCAACGACAGTACATTAAGGATAATGCAATAAAAAAAATCGTTTCCATTCAATTGAACGGAAACGATTTTCTTTTATTCTATTGTCATTACTTGCTCAAATGCTCGTGCATTGCAGCTGCAGCACGGCGACCGTCGCCCATGGCGAGGATAACGGTTGCACCACCGCGCACGATATCGCCACCTGCATAAAGGAACGGAATTGATGACTGCATATTCTCGTTAACAGCGATAGTATTCTTGCGGCCGAGTTCAAGTCCCTCTACTGATGTAGGAACAAGTGGGTTTGGAGAAACACCTACTGCAACAACTGCAACATCGATATCAATTGTCTCGATGGCGCCTTCAACAGGAACTGGAGAACGACGGCCTGAAGCATCGGGCTCGCCAAGTTCCATCTTCTGCAACACGATCTGCTTCACGCAACCCTTCTCATCGGCAATGTACTCGATGGGGTTATGCAATGTAAGGAACTCAACACCCTCTTCTTTCGCATGCTTCACCTCCTCGAGACGTGCAGGCATCTCGGCCTCGCTGCGGCGATAGATGATCATGGCACGCTCGGCACCCAAACGCAATGCTGTGCGCACAGAGTCCATAGCAGTGTTACCGCCACCAATGACAGCCACGCGCTTACCCATGCATATTGGAGTATCGGTCTCGGGGTTAGAGGCATCCATAAGGTTCACACGGGTAAGATACTCGTTTGATGACATGATGTTGTTGGAGTTCTCGCCAGGGATGTTCATAAAGTTCGGCAAGCCGGCACCCGACGCAACAAAGACACCCTTGAAGTCCTCGTCCTGCAACTGCGCAATAGAAATTGTCTTACCGACAACACAGTCCTTTACAAACTCAACACCCATTGCACGCAAGTTCTCGATCTCATGCTCTACAATGGCGTTAGGCAAACGGAATTCAGGAATACCATATTTGAGCACGCCACCAATCTCGTGAAGCGCCTCATATACAGTAACAGCATAACCCAACTTAGCCATGTCGCCGGCAAATGAAAGACCTGCAGGACCTGAACCGACAACGGCAACCTTGATGCCGTTTGATGCCGCAACCTGTGGAGCAGGCATCTCGCCGCTCTCACGTGCGTAGTCGGCTGCAAAGCGTTCGAGCGAACCGATGGCAACAGCCTTGTGGCCCATCTTCAGGTGTATACACTTGCTCTCGCACTGCTTCTCCTGTGGGCATACACGGCCACACACTGCAGGCAACGAACTTGTCATCTTGAGCACCTGGGCAGCCTTGACAAACTCGCCACGCTCAATATTCTTGACAAATGAAGGGATGTTGATGCTTACCGGACAGCCCTCCATACAGGCAGGTTTTGGACAGTCGAGACAACGCTGTGCCTCAACAAGTGCCATCTCCTTTGTAAAGCCGGTATTTACCTCCTCGCGCAGCTTTGTCGCACGGTAAGCAGGCTCCAGTTCAGGCATTGGGCAACGCTCAATAGCAGTACGCTCCTTTGGTTTCATCTTGCTGCGGAGCTCGACACGCCAAGCCGCATCGCGGTTTGTTAGCTCGTCACACTCACTCGAGCACTCCTCGCTCTTGCCAAGCTTCTCCAGCTCGAGCGCCTCCTGAGCCTTAAAAGAGCCAAGACGCTGCATCATGCCGTCAAAGTCAACCTCGTGACCATCGAACTCAGGGCCATCTACACAAACGAACTTGGTCTTTCCGCCGACAGTCACACGACAAGCACCGCACATACCGGTACCATCGACCATGATAGTATTCAAAGAGACAACGGTAGGTATCTCGTACTGCTTTGTAAGCTTGCACACGAACTTCATCATAATAGCCGGACCAATGGCAACGCAGTGGTCAACCTTCTCGCGCTTGATGACACGCTCGATACCCTCGGTAACAAGACCTTTATCTCCGTAAGAGCCATCGTCGGTCATGATGATAACCTCGTCCGATACCTCACGTACCTCCTTCTCAAGGATGATGAGATCCTTTGAACGGCCTGCGAGCACCGAAATCACGCGGTTACCGGCCTTTTTGAGTGCCGCAGCAATGGGCAACATAGGCGCAACGCCCACACCACCGCCGGCACAAACGACAGTACCGAAATTCTCGATATGTGTAGCCTGGCCAAGAGGACCGACAACATCGGTAATGCAATCGCCCTCATTGAGGTCGCACAGACGGCTTGAGCTCAAGCCCACCTTCTGGATTACGAGAGTGATGATACCCTTTTCGGTATCGGCATGTGCAATGGTCAACGGAATGCGCTCACCCTTTTCGCCGACTCTCACAATGACAAAGTTACCGGCTCTGTATGCCTTTGCAATAAGCGGAGCCTCTACACGCAGACGGAAAACCTTTTCCGAAAACTGCTCTTTCGATACTATCTTGTACATAATATTGCTTTGGTCTATTAAAATGATACAGGGGCGGGGTGTCCCGCCCCTGTCGTTTTATTTCAAAGTCATCCCGCGTAACGCAGAAGATGCCTTTTTAGTTAATCTATAATCTCGAAGCCACAGTAAGGAACCAACGCCTTTGGAATGCGGATACCCTCGGGAGTCTGGTTATTCTCAAGAAGCGCTGCAACTATACGTGGGAGAGCAAGCGCCGAACCGTTGAGAGTGTGGCAAAGCTCGGTCTTCTTGTCGGCATTGCGATAACGGCACTTCAAGCGGTTTGCCTGATAGCTGTCGAAGTTTGACACTGAAGAAACCTCGAGCCAACGCTGCTGAGCCTCTGAATATACCTCGAAGTCGAAGCAGAGAGCTGCAGTAAAGCTCATATCGCCACCGCAAAGACGGAGAATGCGGTATGGGAGCTCGAGTTTCTGCAAGAGGCCCTCGACGTGCTCAAGCATCTCCTTGTGCGACTCCTTGCTGTGCTCTGGAGTATCAATGCGTACGATCTCGACCTTTGAGAACTCGTGCAAACGGTTCAAACCACGTACATCCTTACCATATGAACCGGCCTCACGACGGAAACACTGTGTGTATGCGCAGTTCTTGATTGGCAACTGTTTCTCGTCAAGGATAACGTCGCGGTAGATGTTTGTCACAGGAACCTCTGCTGTTGGGATGAGATACAAATCATCAAGGCCACAGTGATACATCTGGCCCTCCTTATCGGGGAGCTGACCTGTACCGTAACCAGATGCTGCATTCACAACTGTTGGAGGCATGATCTCAACATAACCGGCCTTGCGGGCTTCATCGAGGAAAAAGTTGATGAGTGCACGCTGCAACTGAGCACCCTTGCCCTTGTATACGGGGAAACCGGCACCGGTAATCTTCACACCAAGGTCAAAGTCTATGAGGTCATACTTCTTTGCAAGTTCCCAGTGTGGCAATGCGTTCTCTGGGAGAACAGTCTCCATACCACCGGTCTTCTCAATCACGTTATCCTCGGCTACTGCGCCCTCTGGTACCTCATCGTATGGGATGTTAGGAATTGTATAGAGCACCTGCTGCAACTCATCGGCAGCAGCATCCATCTTCTCCTGCAACTCGGTAGCCTTAGCCTTGAGTGTAGCAACCTCGGTCTTTACGGCATTCGCCTCATCGGCAGCACCGGCCTTCATCAACTGACCGATCTTTGCAGCAAGCTGCTTGTTCTGTGCAAGAACGTTGTCAAGCTCCTGCTGTGCAGCACGACGTGCCTTATCGAGTTCCAAAACCTTGTCAATTGTCTCCTGAGCATTCTTGAAATGCTTCTTCTCAAGACCTTTCAAAACCTTCTCGGTCTCCTGAGAAATAACTTTTAATGTCAGCATAATTTATCTTGTTTTAATATTTCCGTATCATAAAGCCGGCATTCCCGACCTTTAAAATACAAAAATACAATTATTTCTTAATTATTGACAGCATATTGAAAAAATAATATAAAAAAAGGCAACCCTTTAAAAGGATTGCCTTATAACACAGCTGATTTATAATCAGTTCTGCTCTGCAAATGGAGTAACAGAAACGTAGCTCTTGTCGTTCTTACCACGCTTGAAAGTTACAACACCGTCAACCAAAGCGTAGAGAGTGTGATCGCTACCCATACCGATGTTTGCACCTGGGTTGTGAACTGTACCACGCTGACGAACGATGATATTACCGGCTTTACAAGCCTGGCCACCCCAGATCTTAACACCAAGTCTCTGACTTGCTGACTCACGGCCGTTCTTTGAACTACCAACACCTTTCTTATGTGCCATAATGCTTAAACTTTAAAAATTAACCGA
>JAFZFO010000017.1 GCA_017555845.1 Bacteroidaceae bacterium
AAATGGTCACAGCTCAGGTGCAGGTGCGAGCGGTAACCTCGTTTACTGGTACGGTGATCCAGGTGCTTCACAGTGGAGACTCGTATGGGTAGGTGAGGTAGGTACTTCAGTTTCTGACCTCCTTGTTGAGGGTACTGAGGTAGCTTCTGTAGCTTACTTCACACCAGCCGGTGCTGCTATCCCAGCTCCTGCCAAGGGTATCAACGTTGTCGTTACAGTTTACGCTAACGGCGTTGTTGAGACAAAGAAGGTATTGGTTAAGTAATTGACTGATTCTATAATATGATAAATGGCGGCCTTTGGGTCGCCATTTATTTTTTTTCAACACCAATATCATTACTTTATAAACAATGAAGATATTGTCCTGATGGGCAATATCTTCATTGTTGCTTTATCCGTATATGCTGCGTGCTTCTTGTTAGCGTGCTACAAAAGAGTGTGTGTGGTATCTCTGTCCGCCCATGTCAAGCTTGTATTTCTCTTCACCGCGTGAAAGGTCAAGGTTTCTTATCTCTCCCTCCTTGGCAAGGTGCTTCAAGGTCTCGCACAATAGTATATATCCGGGGGAGTAGAACTTGTAGTCAATGTCCACTGCAAGGCGGGGCACAACTAGTGTCGTACGTCCGTGGTCTGTAAGGCCACTGAGAAATGCAGCCGCCTTACCGTCGATATACAGTATTGCGTGGAAGCTGTTCTGGAGCGTGAAAAGGGAGTTGGTGTCATGCTTTATATGTTCATATATAAATCTCTTTATCGCGGTCTTTACAGCACCTCGTTGCTTGTATTTGCTAAAGAGTCTTTTCATGTATATATCCATTATCTGACGGCGCTCTGTATTGCCTGGAATCTCGCTATTGTCAAATACTTTGATCTCATACTTCTTGCTATCCCTGTTAAGGCGGTTGTATGCAGTCCTTATATTCTGGCGGTTCGATGAGGATAGCGACGTAAAGTGCTCATCAAAATCTGCAGGAACGGGAACGCTCACGCACACGGTTTCCTGTTGCTTCTTGTAATTGTCGCTTCTCTTGACAATATAATCATACAAGGGGTTGGATGTACTTACTCTCCTCAACTTAATATCATTGATTTTGTAAAGAATGGCATCAAGACACTCCTCTTTTGTCATGTTGTCCATTTTGGGGGCACATACACAGCCTGCAGCGCCACAGCCCTGTATGTCATTCAATAGCAGGTATCCGCCGAACAGACGCTTTTTTAGTGGCAGGATCATAAGGATGTTCCCGCTTCCGTCGGTTACGCAGTATATTGCCGGTGTGTATCCGATGGAGTAGTACTTATAATAATGGTATATGAACCTTGTATAATCGTAATAGAGGAAAGGTGACGTATTTGTGTCCTTTTCCCACTCTTTCCATTTTGACTGCAACTGCTTGTCGTTAATGGATACTCTCTTTACCCTTAATTCTGTTTTCATTGTGTTGAAAAAGAAAAATGTAATGTCGGGGTAAAGTTATATAAAACTTTCAAAATTATTTGACAAAGCGAGTATAAAAATGAGGCGTGTTGAATTTAATTAGAATTATACAGTATCCGGTTCTTGTAATCAGAAATCATATCTGATGCTTGCCGTGAGGTTACGACCAGGTGTGCTGATGCCACAGCTGTAAGGTCGGTAACGCCTGTCTGTGATATTCTCCAATGTGACATTGAGAGAGAGCCCGCCGGTAAACCCGTACGAAGCGCGCATGTTTACTGTGGCCCATGCCGGCGAGTAGGCATTGCCGTCGGCATCAAGAGCATAGATTTCGGTCTTCTCCTTCTCTTCCTCGGGCATATCCCCGGCACTGCACTCGGCCTGGAACGACGAGAACAGCTCCACGTTAAGCCTCTCGTGCCTGTATCCTACAGCCAGGCGTCCGAAGGCTGGTGCCGCATGACGTGAAGGGGAGCTATAGCCGTTGTCAAGTTCTTCGCGTCCGCGTTGCCAGTTGAGGCGCACCTCGGCATAGAAACGCACAGACAACCTTGCATCAACGGCAAGCTGCACGCCATAGACATTGGCTACGGCTACATTCTGCAACGCCTGCACGCGACACATCTCACCACCGTATTCCATTGTCTGTGAGCCGTTGAATGTATAGTCACGCCTTACAATGGCATTGTCAAGACGGGTATAATAGGCCGTTACATCGGCCTTGAGGAACGAACCGAAATGCCTTGCTATGCCAAGCTCGATATTGTCGGCATATTCCGGCTTAAGGGCTGGATTGGGAACTGTCACACAGCCGTCGGCGCTGTCAAAAAGCTTGCCCATGTCATCGACATTGGGCGCACGGAAACCGCGTGCGTAGTTTACTCGTAGCAGCCACCCCGATGTCGGGCGCCAGTTAAGTCCCACATTACCGCTGATATTGCCGGCCGAGGCTGTCTGGCTATGTGCAAACGGCACTGCGTACCCTGCCGTCGAGAAATCACTCTCAATGCGGTAATGGTTGTAACGCACGCCTGCCGCAAGGTTAAGACGCCTTGTCACATGCCAGTCGGCCTGTGCATAGGCTCCGGCACTGTACCACTGCGCCTTGGGATAACGGGCAGCCATTGAAGAACATTCATTTGTGGTTATATCAGTCGCAACGCCCTTTGAACGCACGTTGTTCTGTATGAACTCCGCACCGTATGAGATGGCAAGCCCCTTGGCCGGTTCCTTGAGAAAATCAATGTTCGCGCTCCAGGCATCGACCTTCTCGCTCTGCGTCTCACTCAATGGTTTGTTCAGGTCACGGCTTATGCGACTCTCCTCAAAGCGTTGCAATGCCACGTTCAGCCTCAACGAATCATAGAGCGCATGGCCCGGCGAGTGCTCAACACGCAAATGGTTCATAATCCATTTCTGGGGGCCGTAGTTCCACTCGGCATAGCGTGGTTTGCCGTTACGCATGCGCTGATGGCGGTCATAGCGTGCATACTCCGACGTCTCGCTCCAATGGAACGCATATTCAATGTTCCACTCTGCACCGGGCACGTAACGCACCTTTTGCATGAGATTCAACTGTGAATAGCCGCTCGGTGTCTGCTTGCGCTTGTCCTTGTTGACGGTAACGATGTCCTCGACGTTGCCATCGGCATTTATGCCAGGAACAACAATGTAAGGCATGATATACTCATCGGGGCCATGCGTGCCCTGCTCAAGGTCGCCAAAGGACGTTGACGTGATACTTGTAAGCAACGCCCATCGTCTCCATCCTGCACCAATGTGAAGGTGTGTGGTAAGCTCATTGGATGCAGTAGCCGTGCGCAAGGTTGCCGAGCCGTTCACTATGGCTCGGCTGTTGGTCGAAAGGTGTGGCTGTATGGTGCGGAACACCATTGCACCGCCTATGGCGTCACTTCCATAACATACGGCTCCGGGGCCGAACAGCACCTCTGTACCGTCAATGGCAAAAGGGTCAAGGGATATGACATTCTGCAGGTTGCCCGAACGGAAAATAGCGTTGTTCATACGCACGCCGTCAATGCTGTACAACAACCTGTTGGTAGCAAAGCCGCGTATCATTGGGCTACCGCCACCATACTGGCTCTTCTGGATGAATACCTCACCGTTTAGGCCAAGAAGGTCGGCCGCTGTCTGCGGGTTGAAAGCATTTGCCTCCTCGAATGAGATGCGTGAGACCTTGACAGGCTGTGACTCGTTCTCCTGGCACCAGCGGCTTGCCGAGAAGACAAAATCATACAGCCTGTAGTCAAGACTGTCCTGTGCTGTGCCTGCAAAGGCAAGCACGGCACACAATAGTGACAGAATTGATTTCTTCATATAGTTGTTAGAAGCTGTTTAAATTTTTAAAAAAAGTTTTTCTTATACTATAAGTCGCTGTTTCGTTGTTTTTTATATTCAAAAATGTCTGTTTTCTTCTTTTTCTCGGTTACGTAGCCCGCTACGCGCCCTACAAAAAATAATAAA